>PKSY01000051.1 GCA_002869405.1 Marinilabiliales bacterium | reverse complement strand
GAGATAATCTCTTACATAAATCCAAATGGATATTATTCAGAAAGATTATTATGGATTCATTGGCAAACATTCTAACTATTTTGTTTCAATTCTGTAAAAGATATAATTACAGGATTTCCGGTTAATTGATTTCGGGTAAATAACGGTGGTTATTATTTGAATATTGCAAGGAATACATGAAATATTTCAATAATATAGTAAAGAAAAGTATCAAAATTATATAATTACCTGTGATTCGCTGTGTTGGTGTTTTTAAATACAATAACCATTGAAAAAGTACCCATTCAATACTAAAAAGACCTGCATTCCTCCGTGAAACCCCGTGCTTCCTCGGTGAAACCCAGTGTTCCTTAATAGGGAAAAAGTAAAATCCTTTGCATTAAATCAATTATACATAATATTTAAGTGCATATTTTGGGTGGCTCAGTCTCGAAGTCAGGAGATCAGAAATTGTATTTTTCTCTTTTTAAGAAAACTCCGCGTAACACTGCCTAAACACCGCGCAACACCGCGTTCCTAAAAAATCAAGGTTCACCCATAAAGCATAAAGAATGAAGTTAATCTGCAATGTTCAATTTTACGGAACGCAGTGTGACGCAGAGTTAATTCGGAGTTTCGCGGTGTTTTTCCTGACTTTGACAATTAATTATTCCAAATCATATAAGTATCACAAAATCAATAATATATGAAAATTGTATGCTTATTTTGGGTGGCGCATTGTCGAAATCAGGAAAAGTATCAAAATTATATAATTACCTGATAATTAACAGAGGAGAATAACAGGAACAGAGAAGATTTTATTGATAAAAATTAATATCCACAGATTACGCAGATTTTCCACAGATCCTTATTCCTTCGAAATTATTTGATTCCAAAGGAATCATATCTGTGCCCATCTGTATAATCCGTGGACAATGTGTTTATGATCTTAGCGATTAATTTTCCCGCAATACAAATTCGTCGTACTCCAGTTCAAACCGTAGCTTGTGCTTTGACTCTTCCAGTGCCAGACCCAGAAACAGCTCTTTCAGGCTCTCATCATTTACGCGCTCCGACAAGGTTGTATAAAGCTTAAAGGCTGCTTTCTCCTTATTCATTGCCAGTACCAGTGCTTCCTGGTATGTCATGTCAGGTGTGGCTTTCACATTCACTGAGAAATCTGCAATCTTCAGGTCTGCCACTTTTTCCTGTGAACCTTCCATAATACCGGTTTCTTTAACCTGTATCAATTTGGTCTTATGCCCGAGTTCCTCCTGCGCGAAACCTTCAAATGCTTCACGCATATCGTCACTTTTTGCTGTTTTTGCCAGATCTCTGTAGAAATCCATGGCCTTTTGTTCCTCGTCAATGGCAAAGTCGAGGATATCATTTACATTATTGAATTCTTTCATAGTTATTGCATTAGGTTAAAAGACTCTTCTTGATTCATCGTCAAAACGCTTCACTATTGCGTCACAACCATAGTCGAACATTTTCACATCATCTTTGGGCTTTGTAACGAGTAAAGATAATGGTTTTTGTGCTGCAGGTTTGAAGAATTTAAATGCTTCTTCACGCACCTCTGCCGGTTCAACAGGCATGGATACTTTGAAACTCTTCATCATGGCAGCAATAGTTTCAAGGGTTGTTTTTTCTGTTTTTGCAGAGAAAACAGCTTCAAACTCCTGAATTTTCCGTTGCGTGTTTGTGAATGAGCCGCCAGATTCAACAGGGAATGAGGCCGGTAGAACCACATCTGCATGTTTTGCGGTTTCGGTGAGGAAATAATCCATTACAACGGAGAATTTTGCAGCAGAGACATATTTTGATATGCGTGCCGGGTCGTTTGTACAACCGCAGGGATCTTCACCAAAGATGAAGAAGTTTTTAATTTCACCCTTCTCTACTTTATGGAAAACGCATCCTGATTCCTGTGGCAGATTCTGAACATCCCAGATCTTTTTCATATCCTCAGTGGCAAGCGCTATGTCGCGGCCTCCCGGTGCCAGGTATGAGAATCCTCCCATATCTTCCAGCCCGTGTGCATTATTCTTCTCTTTCAGGGCAATAATGCCGTTGGCGGTTTTACCGAGCTTGCCGGTGATCATTGCAAGATTATAAATCTCACGAATGGTAACACCTTTAACCTCTTTTTCCGAGAAGAAAAGAATGGCATTGGTCTGATTATTATAATCTTTTGCAAAAACGGCAATCTGATCTTTTGTAACACCTGCAGCAGTGCATAATGTTTCAAAATCTTCACCAAGAAGTGATGCTTTATAATTCTCAAAATTCTCTACATTCTTCAGGAAGAATGCATTATGCAATCCATTGCTCAGGATAAAGTGATTAACCGCTTTAACGAATGCATAATAATCTTTAACGGTAAGTACTTCGTCAGCTTTATGGATCATTTTGCTGTCTTTACGATTGGTAACAAGAGAAATCTCTTTTTCGCCAAGCGTTGCGGCATTAATCATCATCCATCCTGCCACGGCATTGTCGCGGTTGATCTCTGATCCCAGGAGGTAATACTTTGATCCGTCTTTTATCTGTTCGAAAGGCACATTATAGCGTGAATCGTTCTGGTATGCCTTGCTTCTTCCCAGGTAGTGGAAGCTGTGAATATTATTGGTTTTCACTGCTGCACGTGCCAGTTTCTGAACACCATAAATCTCTTCATTAGTGAGTCGGGCTCCAGCGAAGAATGCATTTTCATCAGGTTTTACGCTTTGAATGGCATTCACAATCGCGTCAAAAGCTTTCTGGTATGACACAGGTTTCAGTTTTCCGTCGATTCGCATCATCGGCGTTGTGATTCTGTTGGCATCATTAAGGTAATGATAACCAAAGCGTGGATAACGACAGATATTTCCATCGGTGTTCACCATACCGTTTGCACCATTGGTACGCATCACAAATTCGCCATTGTGCTCCAGGGCTAATTCGCAACCCACGCTACAATAGTTACAAATGGTTGTTGCAGTTTCAGTT
The DNA here is from genome assembly GCA_002869405.1 of Marinilabiliales bacterium. Classification (GTDB taxonomy): domain Bacteria; phylum Bacteroidota; class Bacteroidia; order Bacteroidales; family BM520; genus BM520. The sequence continues at coordinate 9,272 of PKSY01000051.1, read as the reverse complement.
TTTACCGGACCCGGTTTAAAAGGCACATTTTCTGTAATGGCACCTGTGGGGCATGCTGAAATACAGAGCCCGCAGCTTTCACAGTTGGTATCCTGAAGTGCATCACCCATTGCCGGAGCCACGAAGGTATCAAACCCGCGCTCCACCAGCCCGAGGGCATTGGCGCCAACAACTTCATTACAGATTCTGACACAGCGAGCACAAAGCACACATTTGTTATTGTCGAACTCGATGTACGGGTGTCTGAAATCCACGTCAAAGTTATTGTAGTCGCCGGTTTCATCATGATGTTGTTCCGCGTGGTATTCGGTGGCGAACTCCTTCAGTTTACAGGTATAGAGCTCTGTACAGCCACACTCCAGGCATCTGTTTGCTTCATGCTGCGCAACTTCTTCGGAAGCATAACCCAGTTCAACCTCTTTGAAATTCTTCCTGTCGGAAGGATCGAGTGTTGGCATCTCTTCGCGCTTCTGTTCCGCAAAGCGATCGATATAGTCGTCGGTTTTTTGAGCTTCAAAGTTGTCTTTTCGGCTAAAAAACTCATACGGCATTGGAGTAATCTCTTCCCCTTTAAGGTACTGGTCGCAGCTGTGTGCTGCGATGCGTGCCTGACCAACAGCCTGAATCAGTGTTGCAGGGCCTGTAACACCATCACCACACGCAAAGACATTAGCGATGCCTGTTTGCAGGGTTTTGCTGTCGGCATCCACGTCACCCCAACGGTTGGCTTTAAGTTCACCCTGAGTAAATACACCGTTAAACTGCTCGGTAAAGTCGAGTTGTGTTTTCTGGCCAATGGCGGCGAGCACATAGTCGGCTTTCACTTCAAATTCGGAACCTTCGACCGGCACCGGGCGGCGGCGACCACTCTTATCGGGTTCACCAAGTTCCATACGGATTAAGGTGAGTGATTTCAGGTTGCCGTTTTCATCTTTATTCACCCTGACAGGGTTAGTGAGGAAATTATAAACCACACCTTCGAGTTTCGATTCATGAATCTCAATGGGGTTGGCTGGCATCTCTTTTTCGGTACGACGATAAACGACTTTCACATCTGTGGAACCGCAGCGCATAGCGGTACGGCAGCAGTCCATTGCAGTGTTTCCACCACCGACAACTACTACTTTTTTACCTGTGAAGTCGTATTTCTCGCCGGTCAGTTCCATCTCTTTTAGGAAGTCGATTCCGGAGAAAACATTGTTTGCTTCTTCACCTTCGCAACCCAACAGCGAACCTTTTTGTGATCCGATGGCAATCACTACCGCATCATAATTATTTTTAAGGTGTTCTGAGGAGAGGTTGTCGCCAAGGCGCTGATTTGTATAAAGATTTACGCCCAGCCCGGTAATATTATCGATCTCTTTTTGCAGGATATCGTTGGGCAGTCGGTAAGGAGGAATTCCGTATCTGAGCCATCCCCCGGCATAGGGTGCTGCTTCAAAAACATCCACCTGGTGACCTTTTTTCTGGAGGAAGAATGCAGAAGACATACCTCCGGGGCCGGCGCCGATTACCGCTACTTTTTTACCTGTTGAAGGCATTACATCCGGTACAAACTTGTTGTTTGACATCAGGTCGTAGTCGGCGGCAAATCGTTTCATATAGTCTATTCCCACAGCAGCACCTTCATCGAGGAGGTTTCTGCGGCAGGCCACTTCACAGGGGCGCACACACACACGTCCACATACGGCCGGGAAGGGGTTTGTCTCTTTTATCAGAGCTACAGCCTCGTGGTACTGTCCTTTTTCGATGTGGGAAATATATCCCTGTACGTCAACGCCTGCAGGACAAGTATCCTTACAAGGTCCGATACAATCGGCGTAATGGTTTGACAGCATAAGCTCCAGGGCAGTTTTACGTGCTTTTTTTATCCTGGCATTATGGGTCTCTATCTTTATGCCTTCACGAATAGTGGTAGAGCAGGAGGGCTGAAGTGTTTTCATTCCTTCAATTTCCACAACACAAACATAGCATGAGGAGTAGGGCTCCAGACGCGGGTCGTGACACAAAGTAGGGATATCGATATTATGACGATTGGCAAGTTGGAGGATAGTTTCGCCTTCTATCCCTTCAACAATCTTTCCGTTTAATACAACATTTATCTTATTACTCATTGTTACTTGTTTTAAGGGTTATTAAGAAAGCTTGATAGCCTCGAATTTACACTTGGTGTAACACATGCCACACTGAATACAGAGTTCCTTGTCGATAAGGTGAATCTCTTTTCTCTCGCCTGAGATTGCATTTGTGGGACAGTTTTTCGCACATACTGTACATCCGGTACACTTTTCCGGATTTACTTCGTAGGTAATCAGTTTCTTACAAACCAGTGCCGGGCATTTTTTATCGCGAATATGGGCTTCATATTCATGACGGAAATATTTTATGGTAGTGAGCACCGGGTTCGGGGCTGTTTGTCCAAGGCCGCATAAAGAGCTGTCTTTAATCTGGTGAGCCAGTTCCTCGAGGCGCTCAATATCTCCTTCTTCACCTTTTCCTTCGGTGATGCGTTCGAGTATTTCCAGCATTCTTTTGGTGCCAATACGGCAGAATGTACATTTTCCGCACGACTCTTTCCGGGTGAAATCGAGGAAGAACTTGGCCACATCCACCATACAGGTAGATTCATCCATTACCACCATACCGCCGGAACCCATGATTGCACCGGTAGCATTTACTGAATCATAGTCGATAATGGTATCAGCAAGGTACTCGGGAACACAACCTCCGGAAGGACCACCAAGCTGCACGGCTTTGAATTTTTTATTGTCTTTGATTCCGCCGCCAAGTTTAAAGATCACGTCGCGGATGGTCATTCCCATTGGTACTTCCACCAGTCCTGACCGTTTAATTTTTCCTGCCAGGGCAAAAACTTTTGTGCCTTTGCTTTTCTCTGTGCCGTATTGCGCATAGGCTTCCGGGCCATGTAGCAGAATCCAGGGTATGTTGGCCCATGTTTCCACATTATTAATATTGGTAGGTTTTTTCCAGAGTCCGGATACTGCGGGGAACGGAGGGCGTTTTCTGGGCATTCCGCGTTTTCCTTCGATGGAAGCCATAAGCGCAGTCTCTTCACCACAAACAAAGGCTCCTGCACCTTCTTTAATATACATATCAAAATTAAACCCTTCAATTCCGCAGGCATTTTTTCCGAGGTAGCCTTTTTCGCGTGCCTGGTCGATGGCAATCTGCAGGCGTTTTATGGCCAGCGGATATTCCGCGCGGCAGTAGATTACACCCTGATGGGCGCCGATGGCATAAGCACCGATAGTCATTCCTTCCAGTACGGCATGTGGGTCACCTTCGAGGAGCGAACGATCCATAAATGCTCCAGGGTCTCCCTCATCGGCATTACAGATTATATATTTTTCGTCGCTTTTGCTGTTATAGGCAAATTTCCACTTCATCCCAGTGGGGAATCCCCCGCCTCCACGGCCACGAAGTCCGGAGTCAAGTACATTTTGAATAACCTGTTCCTGGGTAATTTTTTCATCACGGATTTTAAACATTGCCCCATATCCATGATTGGCCTCGTATTCAGCAATGTTCTCCGGGTCGATGTATCCGCAGTTCCGGAGTGCTATTTTTACCTGATTATCAACATATTCGTTGTCGATGGTCTTAAACAGGTCGGTATGAACGATGAAATCTTTTACCGGATCATGTTGGTTGATATGTTTTTCAATAATCTCAATGATTTTATCTTCATCGACTTCACCATAGAGGTAAGTGCCTGTATCATCCTGAATTTCCACGAGAGGTTCGCGGTAGCACATTCCCACGCAGGATGTTTTTTTAAGTTCAAAGGAGAGATTGTCAGCTTGTTTCAGTGCTGCAATTTTATCATAAACTTTGTTTGCTCCGGCAGCAATTCCGCAGGATCCGAGGCCAACAATTACTTTTGTGTTTTCCATCTCATTAACGATTAAGGTTAATTACTTTGTTTTTCGGCGATGCGGATATTTTTGACGATTCTTACGGCCTGGTTGCCGGTAAGCTTACCATATGTTTCGTCGCCAATCATCATCACAGGAGCCAGTGAGCAGCATCCGAGACACGCTACAGACTCGAGTGTGAAAAGCCGGTCTTCGGTGGTTTCACCATCAGCAATGCCGAGGCTCTCTTCCAGTGCCTCAGTAATGGCATTGGCATTTTGAACATGGCAGGCTGTACCGTGACATACCTTAACAATATGTTTTCCAACGGGGTTAAGGCGGAACTGAGCGTAGAATGTGGCCACACCAAACATATCACTCAGGTTAATGGCACAATCTTTTGCGATTTTTTCCATTGCCGGCCGCGGCAGGAATCCGTAAATCTCCTGACAGCCCTGAAGCAGTGGAATAATAGCGCCTTTTTTACCTTGATACTTGTTAATGAGCGGGGTGATGAGGTTCAAATCAATAGGATCAGAATCTTTAGCCTCCGCATTACGGGTAATACGTGCGATTCTCATGGGTTTATTGTTTTAGTCTTTGTAAATCACTTATAAAGGCCTTTACCAAGCCATGATTCGAAATTAGAAAAAAATAGCGGCTTACTGTTGCGTGTTTTACTGATTTTCTTTCAGAGGAATACCCAAGTCGGGGCTTTTTGTTGTTTTTCAAGGTGTTTTAAGGCTATTTTAGGATGATTCCAATTAAGGATTCAGCCTGATTTATTGTTTTTTTTACTTTTGTAAAAACCTATGGATATGGACACACTGATTGTTGTGGATGTGCAGAATGATTTTCTGGAAGGCGGTGCGCTGGAAGTACCTCAGGGAAATATGATAATCCCCGTTATTAATAAACTGATAGATAAGTTCGACCATGTAGTTTATACACAGGACTGGCATCCTGCAGGGCACAAGAGTTTTGCTTCTTCCCATAAGGGGAAAAATATTGGAGATATAGTACCTCTGGGAGATGTTCAGCAGTTTTTATGGCCCGACCACTGTGTTCAGAATACTCCTGGTGCGGAATTTCATAATGACCTTAATGTTTTGAAAGAGAGCAAAGTGTTTCATAAGGGAATGAACCCCGAAATAGACAGTTACTCAGCTTTCTATGACAATATGAAATTAAATGCCACCGGACTTACAGATTATCTTCGGGAGAAAGGGATCACAAAGATTCATATTTGCGGGCTGGCCGCTGATTATTGTGTGAAGTTCAGTGTGCTTGATGCGTTGAGTGACAGCTTTGAAACGATTCTTATTTCTGATGCCACAAAAGCTGTAAATGTGCAACCCGGCGACCATGAAAAGGCGTTGCTCGAGATGCAAAAAGCAGGTGCAAAATTCATTACCTCAACAGATATCTTATGATACGTTCTATTCTCGACAATGACTTCTACAAATTTACCATGCAAAACTGTGTGGTGAAGAAATTTCCGCGTGCAAAGGCAAAATATCAGTTTATAAACCGTGGTGAAACGGCCTTTCCTGAAGGTTTTGGTGATGAGCTGCGACGGCATATCAATGAGATGGCCGGTTTAAAACTTACCAGGGACGAGAAGGAATTTCTGACACACAGATGCTATTATCTGGATCCAACATATCTTGATTTTCTTTCAGGTTTCAGATACGATCCTTCAGAGGTTGAAGTTACTCAGGATGGAGGAAGCCTGGAACTTGAAATTTCAGGGTACTGGTACAGAACAATACTCTGGGAAGTTCCTTTGATGGCGCTCATTTCAGAGCTTTATTTTCAAATTACGGGGCAGGATTCCATGCCCGATAATGAGATAAAAGCCATTGCCAAAAGTAAAATGGATTTTTATGACAGCATAAAGATTAAGGTTGCGGATTTTGGTACCCGCAGGCGCTATTCATTTGAAAATCATGACCTTGTCATCAGTGCGTTGAGTGATTATTACGGTGGTGCGTTTACCGGCTCCTCGAATGTCTATTTTGCGATGAAATATGATATTAAACCTATTGGAACTCACGCACATGAGTGGTTTATGTTTCACAGTGCCAAATATGGTTTCAAAATGGCCACCAAATTTTCTCTGGAGCACTGGATTGATATCTATCGTGGTGATTTGGGAATTGCGCTTTCAGATACCTTTACCACCGACCTCTTCTTTAAGTGTTTTGATACTAAATTCGCCAAGCTTTTTGATGGTGTTCGGCATGACAGTGGTGATCCGTTGGTTTTTGCTGAGAAGACCATAGAGCATTATAAGAAACTCGGTATTGACCCCGGAAGTAAGACGATTATTTTTAGTGACGGACTTACACCTGACAGGGTAGAGGAGATTGCAAAGTTCTGTGCCGGAAAGATAAAAATTTCGTTTGGTATAGGTACAAATTTCACCAACGACGTAGGTGTTACACCTTTAAATATAGTTATTAAGATGAGCGAGGCGAAGCCGGAGGGTCAGAGTTGGTTAAAAACAGTGAAGTTGAGCGATACTCCGGGTAAATATACCGGAGATCCTGAGATGATTGACCTTTGTAAGCGCGTTCTTGATATTCGTCATTAATGTTTTTTTCTTTTTCTTAATAAGCGTTGTTTTACATGCAGGAAATTGCATGTTTTTACACTTCCACACACGTTTGCACCCGTAAAACTGCTGATGAGGTATTTTCATTGCAAAGGATTTTAAAAGCGGGTAGATTTAGGCCTTAAATTACTGTTATCTGCATTTGACAATTCGTTTCTTTTATTCTTATGATATTTTTTATGTGTCTGACATACAGATTTTTGTGCTATAGTGATATTTTTGAAAAAATTGTTAATGTATTGTTTGTTTTAACCAAAAAATAGTCTTTACCTTTGTCACGATAAACCACAGAAACTGTAGCTATGAACGAAAAAGCCCAGAAGATTGTTGAGCTTGACGAGGTAGTTGTGAAGTTTGTAGGAGATTCAGGGGACGGTATGCAATTGACCGGGTCCCTTTTTTCAGATAATACCGCAAGTGTCGGTAATGACTTCGCAACATTTCCTGATTACCCATCCGAGATCAGGGCACCCCATAATACTATATCAGGGGTTTCCGGATTTCAAATTCATTTTGGACAAAAGCCTGTGCACTCCTCAGGAGATATTGCAGATGTGCTTGTAGCCATGAATCCAGCTTCGTTGCGCGCAAACCTTAAAAACCTGAAACAGGGAGGGACACTGATTATTGATGCTGATACCTTTATTGACAAGGCCATCGAGAAAGCGGGTTATGATGGGAGCCCACTGGACAATGACAGTCTGAAGGATTATCACCTGATTGCAGCGCCAATTAGCAAACTTACCAAAGAGAGTGTGAGTGAACTTGGTTTGGATAACAAGGTGGCCATGAAGTCACGGAATATGTTTGCCCTGGGTATTACATATTTTTTATTCAACCGCGAGTTTGAACCTACCGATAAATTTTTCGAAAGGAAATTTTCTAAGAATCCTGTCGTAGTAGAAGCCAATAAAAAGGTACTTCGCGCAGGATATATTTATGCAGAATCAGTAGCTGCCTCAGCAACAACATATACTGTACAACCTGCAAAGCTTGAAAAAGGAACATACAGGAATATTACCGGAAACATCGCTACTGCATGGGGATTTGTTGCCGCAGCAGAGCGTTCAGGGCTGGAACTCTATCTGGGTTCTTACCCCATTACTCCGGCATCGGAAATTCTTGTGGAGCTGGAAAATCAGCGTCAGCTGAATGTGAAAGCTTTTCAGGCTGAGGATGAGATTGCAGGTATCTGCTCTGCCATTGGTGCCAGCTTTGCCGGAGATCTGGCAATTACAACCACATCAGGCCCCGGTCTTTCTCTCAAGAGTGAGGCTATCGGTCTGGCTCTGATTACTGAGCTTCCGCTGGTAATCGTTGATGTTCAGCGTGGTGGCCCTTCTACAGGTCTTCCAACGAAAACCGAACAATCGGATTTAATGCAGGCACTTTATGGTCGTAACGGCGAGGGACAAGTTATTGTTCTTGCTGCTTCTTCAGCAACAAACTGTTTCTACTTTGCTTATGAAGCAGCTAAACTGGCGCTGGAGCATATGACACCGGTAATACTTCTTACCGACGGTTATATTGCCAACGGTAGTGAGGTCTTCCGCATTCCGAAGGTTGCCGAGCTTCCTGAAATTAAACCTCGTATAGCCAAAGCCAATGATCCTGATTATGCACCATACCGCCGCGATCCGGAAACGCTGGCACGCGAATGGGCGATTCCGGGAACCGAAGGCCTTCGACACCGTGTAGGTGGTTTGGAGAAAAAGGATGTTATTGGTTCTGTATCTCACGATCCCGATAATCACCAGATTATGTCTGAGTATCGTGATGAAAAAGTACAGCGAGTAGCAAAATATCTTCCTAAGCAGGAATTAATTGGTGATGATGAAGGCGATCTTCTGGTTGTAGGATGGGGCGGTACCTATGGTGCACTCCGTAATGCCGTTCAGGAGATGCAGGGAGAAGGGAAAAAAGTAAGCCTCTGTCATTTTAACTATATCAATCCGTTACCGGAAAATACAGCTGAAGTATTCAGCAAATTTAAGCGTATCTGTGTTTGTGAGCTTAACTTCGGGCAGTTCCTTAACTATCTGAAAATTAAACATCCGGACTTCAAGTACGATCAGTATAATAAATTGAAGGGATTACCATTTAAGGTTTCTGAACTTACAAAGAAATTCAACCAAATTCTGGAGGAGATTTAAGATGAGTAAAGATACAGTTATAAGTCAAGAACTTACCAAAGAGGATTTTGTAAGTGATCAAATGGTAAAATGGTGTCCCGGATGTGGTGATCATGCTATTTTATCATCACTGGAGAAAGTTTTACCCCAGTTAGGAAAAAGAAAAGAGGATATTCTGGTTATTTCAGGAATCGGATGTAGCTCACGTTTTCCATACTATGTAAATACTTATGGTTTTCATGGTATTCACGGACGTGCACTCGCCATTGCCAGTGGCGCAAGAGTTACAAATCCTGATCTCTCAATCTGGGTAGCATCCGGAGATGGTGATTCAATGGCTATTGGCGGAAACCATTTTATTCATGCCATTCGCCGTAATCTGGATATTAACCTTATGCTTTTCAATAATGAGATTTACGGCCTTACCAAAGGTCAGTATTCTCCTACAACTCCATTGGGACAGGCTACAAAAACCTCACCTTATGGAACTATTGAAGAGCCTTTTGTTCCCGGTGAACTATGTATCGGTGCTCAGGGTACTTTCTTTGCCCGGGTTATTGATTCCAATCCCAGGGCCATGGCAGAAATTTTTCAGGCATCAGCAGCACATAGGGGAATGTCTGTTGTAGAAATTCTGCAGAATTGTGT
>PKSY01000298.1 GCA_002869405.1 Marinilabiliales bacterium | reverse complement strand
TTCTGGCATTAATAACTGTTATACAGACTTCATTATTTATGGCTATTGCTTCATGGGGTGGCGTGGCCTTGGCAAAGCGATGTGGATTGCCTTATCAAGTATCTTTTCGTTTAGCATGGAAATCTCTTATTAAATATGCTTCATTCGGAATAGTTATAGGTCTTGTCTTATTATTAATTGACTATGGATTTCATTTATTAGGTGTTTCATTAACCTTTTTTACTGCTTCTTTGCCAGTTTGGTGGAAAGGGTTACTTGCATCCTTTTACGGCGGTTGGGGTGAGGAGCTGCTATTAAGATTCTTTTTGGTCGCACTGTTTTCCCGGTTGCTTATGTACTTGTCAGGACAGAAATTGATTGCTTCACAATGGATAAAACTAGTATCTGTATTAGCCGCAGCGTTTTTTTTCGCTATTGGACACCTTCCAGCAGCATCTGCTATGACTGATCTAACAACAATAGTTATTCTGAGAGTTATAATTCTCAATAGTGTCGGTGGTATTGCATTTGGACTTATATATCTTAAAAAAGGCTTTTTGCCGGCAGTGGTAACCCATTTTTTTGCTGATTTGATTTTACAGGTAATGGTTCCGATAATGATCTAACAGAGAAACGATGTTTTTTTTAATATTTTGTTTACCAATTATTATTATACGATATATCTTTCCATTGGTAGTTGGAATGCAGTCTGGGAAGAGGCTAGCACTAATGCCTGTTTACGGAGCATGGGGAAAGATTGCTGTTATCTGTTACCTGTTTAGCAATACATTTCTATTGTTTTCACCATTGTTTTTCAAGCCTGAATACGCCAATGCTGTTATAGTAAGTGGTATAATGATATGCTGTTTATCATTGGTATTTTACTTTCTTTCAGTCAGGGATTTTTGCAGAGAGAACAGTCTAATTACATCTGGAGTGTATAGATTAACGAGAAATCCACAAACAATTGCGTTTTTCGGACTGTATCTTGGTATTGCACTGTCGTTTGGCTCTGTAATGTATTATTTGGCATTACTGATGTTTATAATAAGCATTCACAAATTGTTATTGATGGAAGAGAAATATTGTCGGGATAATTTCGGGAAAGCATATATTGATTATTGCTGTACAACAGCAAGATATATTTGAGCTTTTGAGATTTTCAGGAATTCTTACTTTTACATCCTATTTACAGATGCATGGAATTACCACAACTTTTTCTGGATAACCTGAAAGCTCAGATTGGGGATGAAGGTGTATTGGAATACATTGATTCAATAAGAAATCCACATCCGGTTTCTATCAGGATAAATCCATTAAAGTGGAAATTGAATTATTCCGGTGAATACGTGCCATGGGCTGAGAAAGGGTTTTATCTGAACAGCAGACCGCAATTTTCATGCGATCCCTTGTGGCACTCAGGAGCCTATTATGTTCAGGATGCTTCATCCATGTTTCTGGAGCATGTATATCACATGCTTGAGCCTGAACTGGAGAATCCTGTTGTTCTTGATTTATGCGGAGCTCCGGGAGGAAAAACTACCCATCTGGCATCGCTGATGAATGGATCTGGCATTTTAGTCGCCAACGAGGTTATTCGCTCACGGTGTAAAATATTAGCAGAGAATGTCAGAAAATGTGGACAACCCAATGTCTTTGTGACTAATAATGACCCTATTGGGTTTCAGTCTTTTGAGGGATTGTTTGACCTTATTGTTGCTGATGCCCCATGCAGTGGTGAAGGTCTCTTTCGTAAATCTCCGGATGCAATTGGCGAATGGTCTGAAAATAATGTAGCACTATGTGCCAGTCGCCAGCAACGGATAATTGCTGATATATGGCCGGCATTAAAACCGGGCGGCTTCCTTATCTATTCCACTTGTACTTATAATGCTCAGGAGAATGAAGAGAATCTTATGTGGATAAAGGAAAACTTTGCTGCTGAATTAATTTCCATTGATGCACCGAAACACTGGAACCTGGAACCTGCCGAAAAACATGGGGTTCCCGGATGGCATTTTTATCCGCATAAGGTTAAAGGTGAAGGCTTTTTTATCGCTGTGATTCGCAAAAAAGATGGCAAGCTGTTTAAAGCACCGCGAAAACCAAAAGGGTTGAAGCTTGGTAACGTAAACCGTAAAATTGTTGATGTTTCAGATCTTTTCTCTGCAGGTTTCGAGCTGTTTACTTCAGGGCAGGATGTTTATGCCATGGGTTCCGGGATGGCTGCTTTTGAGGAGCTGGTGCAGAATGGCCTTTATATATTGCATCGGGGAATCTTTACCGGTACTCTATCCGACAGAAAGTTTGTCCCTTCACATGATTTGTTTTTATCCCCGTTTCTAAATGAAGCTTTATTTCCGGAATCAGAGCTTTCAGACGATGCTGCAATGGCGATGATTTCCAGGTTGCCCTTTGCACCTCCGGATCTGCAGAAAGGAGAACGATATCAGGCTGTTTACAGAGGTGTGCCCATTGGCGGATTTAAGTATCTGGGCAACAGGGTCAATACTACCTTCCCGTCTGAATGGAGACTACGGAAACCCTGTAATGAGATTACGAAGATTCTGTGATGATTTTACCCGGCCTGACTTATTAAAGTTAATCTTTTTGAGTCAAGGATAGAGACATTCTTTTCGTTAATACGTATTATATTATCTTTATTAAAATGGGATAAGGTATTGATAACGCTCTCTTTCGAATACCCTATAATACTTGCCAACTCCTTTCTGGTTACCGGAAGTTCAAAGTCAGTACTTTGATATATTTCAGAAAACTCAAGTAAAATCAATGCAATGGCACCATCCACATTTCTTCCTTTTACTCTCATAATCCAGTGTACCATTTCATTCGTTAAAGATGATATGTAGCGTATAAACAGATAAGCAAAGTCCCCATTGGTTTTGATTATTTGCTCAAATGTATCCATTTCTACCAGCCGAATCGTACTGTTTTGCAGTGCTGTGGCACTAAAATCAAGTCTTCTTCCTGCAAAAGAACACATGATTCCTATAAAACTCTGAGGTGTAAGTAATTTTACCGTAGATACTCTGCGGTCATCGAAAACATTCAGCGTTACAAGACCCGATTCCAGTAAATAGAGGTGACTGGCAGAAAAGTCCTGCCGAATAATCATTTCACCTTTTTTATAAGACAAAACACTGCTTTCTCTTAATAATAATTCCTTTTCCCCGGGGCTAAGTGCTGTTATACAGTCGTTAAGAGATAAGTTGCAGTTTGCTGATGTATTGTTAAAAGCTATCATACCTGTAAAACTAAATTCTGAAGCATGTAAAATTACATCCTTTTCTGCATAAAATCCTATTTCAGTAAATGTAAAAGCCGATGGAAAGTTCTGAGGAAAGGTCGAAAACCAGACATACATTTGCCTCACACTATAAAAACAAAAGATTATGTCAGACTTGAGATTTAGGATTAAGGCACATTCAGAGCGTGCGACAAAAACTATTGTTAAAGCAAGAAGTTTTTCTTTTACTGTTGATGAACCGGAAGATCTGGGTGGAAAAGATGAAGCTGCCAACCCTGTGGAATATATGCTTGGAGCACTGGCAGGATGTTTAAATGTTATGGCTCATGTGATTGCTCAGGAGATGGATTTCGAACTCAAGGGAGTGAAAATCGATATCGTGGGTGATTTAAACCCTGCACGTCTGTTCGGACAGTCGATGGAAGAGCGTGCCGGATTCAAAGGCCTGGAAGTTAAGATTAAAGCTGATGCTGAAGGTGTAAGTGATGAAACACTTGAAAAATGGAAAGATGCCATCGCAGATCGTTGCCCGGTATGCGATAATCTGAAGAATCCGACTCCTGTGAAAATCAGTGTAAAATAAAAATGGTACCCGGTGTAAAAACCGGGTCCCTTTTAATATTGCGGTAGTGCAACAGTAAAAGTAGTACCTTCTCCCTCTTTACTTTCAACCGAGATCTTACCGCCGTTTTGTTCCACAAACTCTTTTACAAGTAATAACCCTAATCCGGTTCCGGTTTCATTGTTTGTGCCTTTTGTAGAAACCTTTATGTCATAACGGAATAGTTCTTTAACCTTCTTTTGTGACATACCCTGCCCATTGTCATTTACCGAAACAAGTATTTGAGCCCCGTCCTGTTCAGCCTGTATCATTATATTGCCCTTTTTAGGTGTGAATTTTATGGCATTGCTTATAAGGTTGCGAAATACTGTATTTATTGACTGGTAATCTGCATAGGCATATATGTCCTCCCTTACCATGCTGCTCAATTGAATCTGTTTGTGCATAGCGCTGGCATGGAGTAGGTTAATGACCGATTGTATTATACTGTTGATACTTATTTTTTCCGGGTTGATTTCCATTCTGCCTGTCTGCGACCGTGCCCAAAGCAAAAGATTTTCCAGAAGCCCCAACCCTTGCTTTGACGTTTCATTTATGATTCTGATAAAACTCTCCTTGTCATCGGTGGAAATATCATGACCCATTACCAGTAGATTGGAAAAACCAATCAAAGCGTTAAAAGGCGTCTTCATGTCGTGTGCAATGATGCTGAAGAATTTGTTTTTCTCCTCGATCATTTTTTCGAGCTCTTCTCTGGATTTTTTCAGCTCCAGGTGAGTGGAAACACGCGATAATAGTTCCTTTGCCTGAAATGGCTTTGTTACATAGTCCACAGCACCAATATCAAATCCTTTAATAATATCGTCAGTTTCAGTTTTTGCAGTAAGAAAGATAACGGGTATGTGCTTTGTTTCTTCTTCTTCCTTAAGAATTCTTGTTGCAGTATAACCATCCATTACCGGCATATTTACATCCATAAGAATCAGATCCGGAAGTTCGAATTTTGCACTTTCAACAGCTTGCTGGCCTTCCATAGCATAGATAACCTCAAATCCCGCTGAGTCAAGTATTTGCCCCAAAACCTGAAGGTTTTCAGGAATATCATCCACAATAAGTACTTTACCTGTCGTCATAATTGTTTATAGTTTTTCGATAACTTTTGTGATTAGATCAATTTGATGATTGATGCTTTTAATGTTGAAGGTTGTGGAAGCCTGCTTTAGCTCTTTGGTAACTATTTTTAGGGTAGTCAAATCATATTTTTCAGATATATTCATTAGTTCATCCGCAATTGCCTGAATGCGCTTTATATTCATGCTCTTCCTTATCTCTTCAATTTTTGAGGTGAAAATATTTTGCAGCGATTCAATGATTATTTCATGTTTTGAATGCGAAGCTACTTCACTGAGGAGCTTCTCTTCAACCGGAATCTCAATTTTTGTTGGCGTCGGTTGTGAAATATTTATAATTGGTTCCGAATCAAGATTATCATGTTCAAGATATTTCGCCAGCTCATTAATAAGGTTCTTTCTTGAAACAGGTTTTCTTAAAAATCCATCTACAATTTGGTTAATTTCATCTTCCTGATGTTTAAAAACTGACGCAGTGAGCGCCACAACGGGAATATGCTTTGTTTCTTCAAGTTGTTTTAGGGAAAGAGTGGCTTCATGACCATTCATAACAGGCATATGAATATCCATAAGTATTAAATCAGGCAACTCTTTTTTTGCCACCTCAATACCTTCCTCACCATTTTCGGCTTCAAAGATTTCGATATTATAGTTCTCAAGATATCCCTTTATTACAGTTCTGTTTGACTGGATATCTTCAACGACTAAAATTTTACCGCCTTTAAAATTAATGTTAGTTGAATAATCAAAGCTTTCGTTTTCTTCCGGTGCAATAGCTGCAATCTGTACATCCTTTAAATGCACGGTAAAGGTACTCCCTATTCCGGGTGTGCTTATCAGTGAAATATCACCATTCATCATTGAAGCAAGCTTTTTTGTAATTGTCAGGCCCAGCCCGGTGCCACCGTATCGTCCGATATCCTGACCTTCATGTTGCCGGAATGCTTCAAATATTACTTCCTGTTGCTCTTTACTGATTCCTATTCCTGAATCAATAATGTCAATATCTATATTTACTGTACTCACCGATAAATCAGCAATATTCTCCTTTGATCGGACAATTACTTTAATTCCTCCCTTTTGGGTAAACTTGATCGCATTTCCAATCAGGTTAAACATAATTTGCCTCAGCCTGGTGGCATCTATAATAATGCATTTTGGAAGGTCTTCATCTATAATAATATCAAAGTCAAGCCCTTTCTCAGTTATTTTCAGATCAAATACCTGGCGAAATTCATTGATGAGCTTATGAGGGTTCGTTGCTTCATATTTAATTTCAACTCTTCCGGCTTCAATTTTCGACAAATCAAGAATATCGTTTATAATCTGCATTAAGGTTTTTCCGCTGGTGCGAATCCCGGAAATATATTGCCTGAGTGCCTCATCTTCTATTTTGTGTTCAATAATTTCCGAGTATCCTAAAATGGCATTCATTGGAGTGCGGATCTCATGACTCATATTGGCGAGAAATTCACTTTTTGTTTTATTCGCTTCTTCTGCTTTCAGCTTAGCTTTTTTTAACGTATCCATCGATTGGTCCAGCTCTTTGTTTATCTGATGGATTTTAGTATTCCGGCTGCGCAATTCTTTATTATATCTGTGGAAACGCCGTCGAAGACTGCGAATAAAAGCCAGAATAATAATTATCAATATTATTCCTGATATCAGAATGAAGCCTGTTATGATAGCAATTTGAATGAGTGTTTCCCTGTAATGATCTTTCTCATTTACCGCAAAGATTATCTTTCCTACATTTTGATTCGTAAAATCAGTAAGAGGAACTATCGCAAGGTAATAATTCCCGGTGTGGTCAAAATGAAATGCATCGTTTTCGTTAATTGATGTTAGTTCCTGTATTAGACTTGAAAATGCAGTATCTCCGGAAGAGTTTTCAATGATATAATAATTATTGAGTTGACCTTTAATATATTTATTTTGCTCCTTACTAAAAAAGAGTTTATCCACCGACTCTTTGTTTGCAAGCACCAGATAGTCGTATGCCTTTATTGTATCTGATATGAAAGGATAGATATCGTGGATTTCATAAAATACTTCCACAGACCCTACATAAGCGCCATTATCAAAAATAGGAGAGATGCCACGAATCGCAAAACCTCCCTTACCAAGTTCGATGCATTTTAAGGGTTCTTTATTTTCTGAAACATAAAGAATAGTATTTCTAAAGGTGCTCAGGTCATCTCCACCGGTCTTATTCCATTCACGAAGAAAACTTTTTGCAGGAGGGTAATGAAAATGTACTTTTATGATGTCTTTACCTGATTGAGATTCCATCCTGGAAATGATAGGGGAAACAATACTGAAAAGCTTTTCCTTGGCCGCTTTTTCATCTTCAATACGATAAGTCTGAATCACCTCCTCCAGGTTTGCAAATGAGAATGCAATGGAGAGCGCCTGGTCCTGAAGTTGCTGAATCGTTTTGTCTATCAGTATTGCTTTGGACTGTAACTCGCGCTTTGCCTGCTCTCTGAACATCTTCATGCTGCTCCTGTGCACCATAATCCCTGTCGTTAGAGACGAAAGGACTATAAATGCAATAAGAACAACCGCCAGATTATAAATGGATTTTTGTCCTTTATTCATTGCGATTATGGTTTGTAACTACACTGCTATTTTTACAACCACGCTACAAGCATCCTGTAAAGCTCGTCTTCCATTATAGGTTTGGCCATAAAGTCATTACACCCTGAATAGAGCGCTTTTTCCTTATTTTCAATATCTGCAAATGCTGTCTGTGCGATAATTGGTAAATTCGGGTGTGTTTTTCTTATCTCTGCAGTAATTTCCAGACCATTGGAATCCGGAAGACGGATATCCATAAATATTAAATCTACATTCTTCTCTTTTACAATGGAAAATGCCTCCAGACCGTAAGCTGTACTAATGACATTTGCCTTTGTTTCTGATAGCATAATTTCAAGTAGTTCCCTGTTGTTCGGCTCATCCTCAACTATGAGAATTGATTTTCCGGTGAGATCAATTTGTTCAGCCATGACATTAGATTTTTTAGTATTTACGTAAAGATACAATATTCTGTTTCAAACTGTATCATAATTCATTAGTTTTCTGACTATCAATGGCTCTTTTGTTTTTCTATACCTCCTGTAAAATAGCGGGCTTATTTGTATGTATTTGATTATTAGATATCTAAAAGTATTTTGATTTTAACCGAAATATGTTTGTGAATCTATGCAGTATTGAATGTGATTCTGTGATAATCTCTGCTGATCCCTGTAATTCTGTGTGTAACAGAATTGTCTTTTTAAATGAAGTTATAATTGTGTCAGGCAAAGAAGCACTAATCAGGTACTTGCCATTTACAGGTACTTCGGAAATATAGCCTACAGAGGTTGTTATTGTGCCAAAATCAATTACCGGATATGCATCAAGAGTGATTATGATTTTTTGGCCCGTCTTAATCTTTCCTCGTCCATACCCGGAAACCGAGAGGTTTGCAATATTATGCCTGTTTCCGAAAGGAATTATGCTCGCCAGATGTTCCCCCTGTTGATAATGCTGGCCTGCAAAAAGACCATTTCTTAATACCACTTCTCCATTTATTTGTGTCGATATAAGGTATTTTGTTTCCCATTTTTCCAACGAGGAGGAAAGCTCGTTGACTGCTGCCTCAATCCTGCTTAAAAAGAGTTTTCTTTCAGTATCATGCCTCACTTCAAGAATGCCGGCGTTTGAAACCATGGAATAGCTCTCTTTTTCCAATTGCGATATTTCTTCCAGTAAAGAATATTGTTGTTGCTGTATCCTCAGAAATTGTTGTTTGCTGATTTTTAATTCATTGTCAGAAATTACACCCTTTTTGCAGAGTATGGAGTCCTTTTTATATTGTTCATGAGATATTTCTGACTCCTCTGATTTTAAGGCATAGTGACCTCTTTTTAAAACCAATGTACTGTTTAGGTTCTCTGCTTCCTTATACTTCTGTCTTATTTCCAGATTAACTGACTGATCCTTGACAAAGACATCATACTCAGCCAGAATGGAGTATACGTCATCCAATTCATCTCTGATCTCCCCGCCGAAGTTAAATTCCATAATCTCTGAAATATTTTTAGTAGTAGCTGCGGAACCTTGCTCTTGCAGAACTGAAACAGCATTTTTTACCATCAGATAATCATTGAAAGATATTGTGTTTCTGAGCATAATGATTGGTTGTCCCACCAAAGCACCCTCTCCTTCTGAAATGAGAATTGTATCAATAATTCCGCTGCTGTGAGTAGAAATCTGATAAATCGGTTTTTCAGCATCAATTCTTACAGAGGTACAGACACTATCAGGGTACCGAACCACAGCTAAAAATATCAATAAGATAATAATCACCAGAAATACTGTAAAAGTACCTTTGTAAACCAAAGATCCCGGAGCGCTGTCTATAATGTCTTCCGCTTCCCGGATATTCATCCTGCAGTTATTCATGATGCGATACTGGTATTTGATTGTTTTTCTATCAGCTTATAATAATGCCCTTTGCGGGAAAGGAGGTCGCTGTGAGTTCCGGTTTCCGCAATTTTTCCATCGCGGAGTACAATAATCTGGTCTGCATTTATTATTGTACTTAACCTGTGCGCTGCAACTATCACTGTTTTGTTTTTCAAACACGATGAGAGATTATTTAAAATGTTTTTTTCGTTGTTGGCATCCAGTGAGTTTGTTGCTTCATCAAAAAGGAATAATGCCGGATTTTTATAAATTGCTCTGGCAATGAGCAGGCGTTGTTTCTGACCTGAGCTTAGTCCCCTGCCTTTTTCCCCAACTACAGTATTTACTCCTGAAGGAAACAATTCCATATCCTTGCTGAGAGAAGCTGTGCGGATTGATTTCATGATTTTATGGTAATCAATCTCTTCATGACCTAAGGCTATATTACCTGCTATGGTGTCGTTGAAGACAAAACCATCCTGCATAACAACGCCGCATCCTCTGCGCCATAGGTCTGTGTTTATTGAGTTGAGTGATGTTCCGTTAATTAGTATTTTTCCTTCCGAAGGAGTAAGCACTCCGAGTATCAGATTTATTAAAGTTGTTTTTCCACATCCGCTATCCCCGACAAGTGCAGTAGTTTTGCCCTCAGGTATTTTAAACGAAACCTCACAAAGCGCATCCTTTCCTTCATCATTATACCTGAAGCTAACCTTTTGAAAAGAGATTTCTGTGTTCCTCGGTATGATATTATATGGCTGGTTTTCAGTGACTTCATTTTCCATTTGAAAGATATCATTTATTCTTTCAAGACTGAAGAATGCATCCTGAAATTCTCTTATAGTATATGACATTTGTTCAACAGGAGCATTTGCCTGACCCAGAATAAACTGAATTGCCAGCATCATACCCAGCGTAATGTCGCCATGGATTACCGCATTGGCTGCAAGAAAAGTGATGATAATATTTTTTGACTGGTTAATAATGAACGACCCTGCGTCCTGTAGCTGATTGACATTGAGGGTTTTAATGTTGGTGCGGAATAATCCTGCCTGTACTTCCTCCCACAACCATCGTTTTTGATGCTCTGCGCCACTCATCCTGATATCCTTCATGCCATGAATAATTTCCAGTACGCGGGTCTGATGTTCAGATAACTGAATAAACTTGTGCCTGTCGAGGTTCTTTCTTCTCTTTAAAAAGATCATGACCCAGCCAAGATGAATAATGGATCCAAAAATGAAAATAAGGAATATATTTAAACTGTAAAATGAAAGAATCAGCGAAAACAGAAGCAGGTTGAATGTACTGAAGGCCACACGAATACTTCCGGAAGTAAGGAAGCTTTCCACTCTGGTTTGATCAGCAATTCTTTGCAGGAGATCGCCTGTCATTCCTCTGTCAAATAGCCTTACAGGAAGCTTCATGATTTTTGTGAGAAAATCACGAATCATACTAAAATTTATGCGTGTTGAAATATGCAAAAGTATTCGTTCACGGATAATTTCAACCATCGACAGGCTTGCCATCAAAGCAAGCTGTGCTATGAGAATCAGCACTATAAAACTGAAATCCTGTTGCCGGATTCCTGTATCAACAATGGCTTGGGTCAGAAAAGGCAAAGCCAATTGGATGGCACTGCCTGCAATAAGCCCGGCAAAAAGTGCACGCAATAGCTTCTTGTGTGGTTTTAGAAAACCAAAAATTCCAATAGGAGACTGTTTTCTGTCCTGATGTATATTTTCCGCACTTTTTTGTTGATCCGGCTCAAGTAAAAGCGCAATGCCCTGTTGTGAATTTTCAATGTACCAGTTTCTTAAGAATTCATTTTAAGACAGCTTTTGCATCACTCTTGCCGGATCAGCAATATAATATAGATAACCGGATCTTTTTCGACGTACCTTGTAAAGGATAACAAAGTGACTTTTTCTCCAGTGGAGAATCATCGGTGCGATATTATTCTCTTTAAGATATTCAACAGAAATCATACATCCATTGGTGTGAAATCCGGATCTTTCAGCCAACTCAGCTAACCGCAGCAATGATACTCCTGATGATTCTTCCCGGTGATTTCCCTGAAACCTGTTGTATGATAATACGATACCATGATATTTCGCGATCATAAGCAAGCATGTGGTGCCACAGTCAAACCGGGTTTTTTGTGTTATATATGGGAATCGTTTATTCATAAACTGTAATGTCATGATTTCTGTATGCTTTTGAAGTATAGTAGCAGGTCAGATAATCATAAATTACAAACTCCTGAGTTCGTTGCCTGCTGGTAAACAATCTGTTACAACACATGTGTATGTGATCTTGTAAATGCATAATTTCCGGGATTACTTTATCAGCATATGGCGATATTCTGTTTATGAACAGTTCTATTGCTGAGTAAATATCTGAATCCAGAGATTCTTCCAGAGATTGTTGGATAAGATTTTTGTGCTGACGGTATTGTATCGCAAGTTGTTGGCGAAATGATTTTGTGATATTAAACTCTTTGTGAAATGCCTTTGCATAAGAGGAGGTAAAACTTCTTTTTTGTTCGGTTGTCAGGTGGAAAAGATTAAACAGACTCTCTGATATTTTCAGTGCTGAAAGCCATCGTAATGTTTCATCATTTGAATTATGAACCTTTCGAATAATCGATGACACCATTCTGCTCTCCTCAAAGAACCATTTTTCTGCCAGTGGATAATGTATTTCAGGATACCTGCCGACTTCACGAATGTATGTTGATAATTCCGTTTTCCAGATAATACGATGCTTTATCTCATCGTACAGCGAACGGTTTATCTCATGAATAAGCTTTAGCTGATCAATAGGATTTGCAAAACATGCCCTCAAACGAATATGATGATCAGGGTCGCTGTATCGGATGAAAAACCATTTTGTAATT
>PKSY01000322.1 GCA_002869405.1 Marinilabiliales bacterium | reverse complement strand
TGTAATTTCTGTGTGCAATTGCATTAATAATAGCTTCAGAAATTACGCGTCTTGGAATTTCGTATTCTGTATCTACACGATTTGAATAATCACGTACACCAGTTGACAGACTTATTTTTGATAAGATAAAATCAACAGCGCTATCTGCCATATTAAAAACTGTTCCTCCAAATACTTTATAGTCAGGTATTGGCTTTTGAACTTTAATTCCGTGAAAATGAGCACACTTAATATTTGCTGAAGGAAAGAAATGTTGAGGGTTTTTATGAAATAGTAATAAAGAACTATTCACTAAATGTTCATTTCTAATCAATTTTAGTGATGTTAAAATCTTCTCAATAGGTTCGGAATGCTTGAGAGGGAAGTTACGTTTTTCTCTAGCCACCGTGACAAAATCACGAATTAATTCTGTGTCAAGATCATTTGTCTTTGCGTAGCCATGTAAACCATTATCAAAATCGGTCGCTTCAATAAATCCATTTTGACGAAGATACAGAATACAGGATCGATATATTTCAGAAAGGAGATCNTGGGTTGTCTTTCTTCAAATGGCATCTCTTTTAGAAATATCCATCTTTGAACATTTTCATCTTTTGCTTTATCGTATTCACGCTCAGTAGGGGATATTCCTTCAGAATCTTCATATCCATATTTTTTACCATAAAGGCCTATATAAATATCAGAATTATAGACTTCTGATAAAAATACCTGTCCGGGACTTTGGGTGTTGGCAGGAACTTCCTCAAAAATAAAAGGCTCAAAAAACAAATGCATCAAGGCATCATTACGGAAGTATTCTGCAATCTGAATTCTCTCTTCCGCGAACTCACTCTGTACACTTGATATAAAAACCTTTAGTTTTTTCATTATAAGATTATTTTTTCCGAACCAGTTTTGAAATTTTTACCCCTTCCTTTCGTACCACAAAGCCAAGGAAAACCGCCATCAAAAGTGTATTCACACCAATCTTCAACCAGAAGTATTCGATGCCGTGATATTGGGAAATCACAAAAAGGACTCCTGCAAGCAGAGCGTATATTCCTGCACGTTTCAGGTTGTAGGGCACCGGATAGTGCTTGCGTCCCAGCCAATAGGATGCTGCCGTCATGGTGAAGTAACAGATCAATGCTGCCCAGGCAGAGGCAAGGTATCCGTATTTGGGAACAAAAATCAGGTTTATTGCCAATGTAATGGCTGAACCAAGCAGCGCCAGACGTGCTCCGTATTTGGTTTTATCCTCCAGCTTATACCAAAGCGAAAGATTGTAGAAGATGCCCAGAAAAAGGTTGGCTAGCAGCACTATCGGTACCACCTTCAGACCTTCAAAATAACTCTCCTCAATGAAGATTTTTATGATGTCGATATAGAGCATCACACCGAGGAAGATCAACAGACCGAAGATGATGAAGTAGTTCATGATATCGGCGTAGAGCTTCCTGGAGTCGGCGCTGTCCTTGCTGCGGGAGAAGAAGAACGGCTCAAAAGCGTAGCGGAAGGCCTGGATGAACATGGTCATCAGGATGGCCAGCTTGTAGTTGGCGCCATAGATTCCGGTTTCTGCCAGCGCATTGACACTTTCGGGAAGCAAATAGGGGAGAACCAGCTTGTCGAGGTTCTGGTTGATCTGTCCCGCGATTCCGACCACCAGGAGCGGCAGCGAGTAGATCATCATTTCGCGCAACAGCTTCATGTCGAAGCGACCACGTTGCCCGAATATCTGCGGAAGCAAAAGTAAAAGCGTAACAGATGAAGATACCAGATTGACCCAGAAGATGTAGCCAATGCCGATCTCCGGGTTGTAGAGATTTGCCAACATATTCTCTGCACCGTTAAGCTGTTGCTGACGGCAGATGATAAGGAAAAAGATGTTCAGAAAGATGTTGATGCCGATACCCGTAAGTTTGATAAAGGCAAAGCGCAACGGCCTGTTTTGTTGTCGCAGACGCGCAAACGGAATGGATGAAAAGGCATCGATGGCGACAATACCTGCCAGAATCATCACATATTGCTCCATGCCTGCATAGCCAATCAGCGATGAAAAATGCGGCAGGAAAACAGCGATGACTATTACAAAAAGTACACTGGTGCCAAAAACCGAGGTCGCAGCAGTGGAAAATACCCGTGATGAATCATCGGTCTTTTGTGAAAACCGGAAAAAGCCTGTCTCCATGCCGTAGGTGAGTATCACCAGAAGGAATGCCACATAGGCATAAAGGTTGGTGACCACACCGTACTCTTCGGGAATAAAGACACGGACATAAAGCGGTACCAGCAACCAGTTAAGGAGCTTGCCAATGATACTGCTGAGGCCATAGATGGCGGTTTCCCCGGCCAGGCGTTTAAATGGGTTGTTTGAAGTCATCACGACAAAGTTAACGAAAGATTCGGGATGGGATTGTTTTGTGATGTTTTTAAATGTTGTTACACAAAGAGGCTCAACGCAGGCACGAAGAGCCACAGAGATAAAACTTATTGCCACACACCACATCCAGAGAAATCCAATCACAATTATTGCTACAGACTGTGGGGATAAACAGATACCCTTTTGAAACTGTTTTGGTTGTTAGTAAAATATATACTATATTTGCATAATTGTCTAAC
>PKSY01000303.1 GCA_002869405.1 Marinilabiliales bacterium | reverse complement strand
GATTGGCATTCTGTATATCAAGAAGAAAAGCCGCCAAACCTGTATCTGTAAAATATAGCTTTGGTGATTTTATAACACGTTTATTCATATTTGATGAATAGGGCCGAAGCAGGAAAATAACATAGCTTGCTTCCAGCAATGAGATCCAACCACGAATGGTATTGACACTAACTCCGACATCATTAGAAATAGAGGAATAGTCGAGAAGTTGTCCAACCCTGCCTGCGCATAGTTTTACAAAGTCCGAAAACTTTCCAAGATCTCTGACATTCTGTATCTCTCTGACATCTCTTTGGAGGTAGGTTTCGTAATAAAACGGATAAAAATCTTCGGGTTTAAGGGATTGGTCGAATGTTCGTGGATAAAAGCCCTTGAAAATCCACTCTTCATAATCCTTTCTTTCACATATACCGGCAGCCTTTAATTCCGACATGCTGAAGGGTAATAGTTTTAGGATTGCTGTTCTTCCTGCCAGTGTTTGGGAAACTTTGTCACTCAGAAGCATACTTTGTGAACCCGTGATAATAAAGCGGCCATTCATGGGATCATGATAAATGTGATTTTTTGTAGAAGCATGTAATTTTGCAATACAAATGAAAAATTACATACTTTTTTTCTTCTGGAGACTTCCACTAAAACTCCGGAGTAAAAAGATGTATTCATCATAATGAAATAATCGTCAGAAAATATCTGTTCGTTCATTATAATGAAACCTTTTAAGGAAAATTGATGTATATTTGTTATGAACAATAAATCCATGAGGCTGTGAAAGAGTACATAAGAAGAGAAATCTATAGCAACAGAGTTGTTCCTTATATAGGAAAGGAGATTATTAAGGTTCTTACAGGACAAAGGCGAACGGGAAAGAGTTACCTGCTCTTTCAAACAATGGATGATATCAAAGTTCGATATCCTGATGCTCCAATTTTATATATTAATATGGAGTTAATGGGATTTTCTCATATTCAAAGCTATAAGGATTTATATGATTTTATTAAAGAAAACAGTGTTGCTGATTCCTTAAACTTTGTGATGATAGATGAGATTCAGCAGGTTGAAGGATTTGAAAACACGCTAAGAAGCCTGCTTGCTGAAGGAGGATATGATATCTATTGTACCGGAAGCAATGCAAAACTTCTCTCCGGAGAATTGGGTACCTACCTTAGTGGTCGATATATTGAAATTCCTGTTTATTCGCTTTCTTTTGTGGAATTTCTTGAATTTCATGACTTGCCAATGGAAAGTGAATCTTTAAATAAATACCTGAAATTTGGAGGATTGCCATACCTTAAACATCTGACTTTGGAAGATGAGATAGTATTTGATTATCTCAGCAATATTAATCAGTCGATACTCTTTCGGGATGTAGTACAAAGGTTTAACGTAAGAAACATTGATTTTCTCACCCGACTGGTTCAATATCTGGCGAAAGAGACCGGGAATATTATCTCTGCAACAAGTATAAGTAAATATCTAAAGTCACAACAGATAAGTAATTCTTTGAATGCAACCATAAATTATCTCTCATATCTCACAACTTCTCTATTGGTTTCCGGAGCAAAAAGAGTAAATCTACGAAGTAAAAAAGTGTTTGAAATAGGGGAGAAATTTTATTTTAATGATATAGGAATAAGAAATTCAATCGCCGGATACTCTCCATTTGATTTAGGTCAGATTATGGAGAATATTGTATTTCTACATTTACGGATTCAGGGATTTGAGGTTTATGTTGGGCAGAAAGATGGGAAAGAGATTGATTTTGTAGCCTCAAAAGGAGGTGAAACTGTCTATTTTCAGGTAGCATTACGCATTGATGAGAAGAAGACCATGGAGCGTGAATTCGGAAATCTTCTTTCCATAAAAGATAACTTTCGGAAATATTTGATTACCATGGATGATTTTGAAGGTAATAGTTATCAAGGGATTCAACATTTGTCTTTGATGAAATTACTTACAGAATTCAAATAAGGGATAATAGGCAGCGCAGGTTTTTAATACGGATCCACATCCACACTAACCCGAACACTCTTAAACTCTTGGTCGCCTTCAAAAGCATCAATATGAATCTGCAGCGTACGTCGCAGCCTGGCGAACTCAGGGCCGCGTTCCACTTTCACGATGATCTGTTTGATATAGAGATTCCGTACTCGTGATACCATAGGATATTCCGGGCCGAGAATACGATTTCCAAAGTCGGCACGCAGCTCAGAGGCCAAAACATCGGCAGCACGATTCAAAAAGACAGGATCTTTGTGCCGCAAACTTAAATGAATGATGCGGTAGAATGGCGGGTACTTGAAATTCCGGCGCTCCAGAATCTGACTGGTGTACATCTCCATGTAATCATTATCAATCACATAGCGTATGGCCGAATGGTAGGGGTTGAAGGTCTGGATAATCACTTTCCCCCGTTTTTTCTTCCTTCCGGCCCGTCCGCTCACCTGCGCCATAAGCTGATAGCTGCGCTCAAAAGACCGGAAATCCGGGAAGTTGATCATGCTGTCGGCACTGATAATTCCCACAAGACTTACATTGTCGAAATCCAGCCCCTTGGTGACCATCTGTGTGCCAACGAGAATATCAATCTTCTGATCTTCAAAATCCTTGATGATTCTTTGGTATGCATGTTTTGATCGTGTGGTATCAAGGTCCATGCGTTCAATACGGTGCTCGGGAAACAGTGTCGACAGATCTTCTTCAATCTTCTCAGTACCAAACCCTTTCATGGTGATTTTTGCGCTTCCGCACTCAGGGCAGTGTGTGGGTACTTTCGTATGATATCCGCAGTAGTGGCAACGCATCTGATTGTAATGCTTGTGGTAGATGAGCGTTACATCGCACGATACACATTGTGGTGACCATCCGCATGTTTCACATTCCAGTCGCCGGCTAAATCCGCGTTTGTTCTGGAACAGAATAATCTGCTCATGGTTTTTGAGTGCTTCATCGATATGCTTAAGCAGAAAATCGGAGAAATGCCCGTTCATCTCCTTGATGCGGTGGGCCTTTTTCAGGTCTGCCACCATCACTTCGGGAAGCTGGAGTCCTCCGTATCGTTTTTTAAGCTCTACGAGGCCGTACTTGCCGCTACGACAGTTGTAGAAAGTTTCAAGGCATGGTGTGGCAGATCCCAGGAGTACTTTTGCTTTGTGCTTGTGTGCCAGCCATATAGCGGCATCGCGGGCATTGTATCTTGGCGCCGGACTCATCTGCTTATAGCTGTAATCGTGCTCTTCATCCACCACAATAAGTCCCAGTTCCCTGAATGGCAGGAACAGCGATGATCGCGCACCAAGGATAATATCGTAACGGTTTTCAGCGGTTTCACTGTTTACTCTGTGCCAGATCTCTGCACGCTCATGAAGGTTGTATCTGCTGTGATAAACACCTACTTTATCGCCAAAATACTTTTGCAGGCGCAGAATAATTTGTGTGGTAAGCGCAATTTCCGGAAGCAGAAAAAGTACCTGTTTGCCCTCTTCGAGTGTTTTGGCAATTTGTTTTATATAGATTTCTGTTTTTCCTGACCCGGTTATACCATGTAGTAAGACTGTTCTGTACCTTTCAAAACATGACTCCAGCTGTTCGTATGCTGTTTGCTGAGCTTCACTGTAAACGATATCCTCAGGTTTAAGTGAAGCCTTCTCACGGGGTAGCCGCGATTCCACTCTTTTCTCTAATGTGATAATGCCTTTTTTCTCCAGGGCCTTTAGTGGTGAAGCTGCATTCTCTATCTTCTTCAACACCATGGTTTTATGCACCGGAGAAGGGTTTTTACTAAAATAGCCTGTCATCTGAATTATGCCCATGAGCAGTTCCAGCTGTTTAAAGGCCCTCTTTTCAAGGCTGTTCATCGCCTCTTCCATCCTGCCATGATCAAGGTACTCTTCCGTAAAGTAAATATACTCAGTAATTTTCGGACGGTAGGGATCGTGGAGTTCCTCTTCAGGGATAATAACTTTTTTTTCAATCAGCGTGCGGAAGAGAGGATGAATTTTCACCATATCCACAATCTTTGATGCCTCTGTCAGGGTTATTTTTCTCTGTATCTGCAGTGCTTCATAGATCAGAAACTCCTTGTCGTTAAGTATTTCGGTGTTACCGTCAAAGTCGGGGTTTGCCACAAGGCTGGTTTCACTGCTGAGCTTCAGAGCAGAAGGAAGTGCAGCATTCATGACCTCTCCGGGTTTACACATGTAATATTCAGCAATCCACTCCCAGAATTCAAACTGTACAGGAAATACCACCGGATCATCATCCAGCACATTGAGGATATATTTTACCGAGCTGCTTTTGGGAATATCTTCATGGACACGACGCACAAGACCGGTAAAAATTTTTCTGGCGCCAAACTGCACAACAACTCTCTTGCCTTCCTCTACGATTTCGTTGAGTTCGTGAGGTACGCGGTAAGTAAAATACCCCTGCACGGGCAGGGGTAAGAGAATATCTGCGAATAAGGTTTTTCGTTCCATGCAGGAACAAAGATACTAAAGAGAGAGCACACGGGCAATCTCCATAAGGTCTTTGTTCATAATATTATGATGTTTGATGGCTTTACTCAGAGGAGTGTAGGCTACCTGGTCATCCACAATACCCACCATAATGCCTTTATAGCCGTTTTTGATTGCTTTTACTGATTCATAGCCCATTCGGGATGCCAGTACACGGTCGGCACATGTTGGTGATCCACCACGCTGAATATGCCCGAGAATAGTTACCCGTGTTTCATAGTGATCGTAAAGCTCATTTACTTTTTTGGCAATGTTTATTGCTCCACCGCTGTCGTCACCTTCAGCAACGATGATAATTCCTGAGTTTTTATTCTGACGGAAACCACGATCCAGGATTTTGATCAGGTCATCGATGGAGGTAGTCTCTTCGGGTATCAGGATATCTTCGGCGCCACATGCGATGCCCGTATTCAGCGCGATAAACCCTGCATCTCGCCCCATAACCTCAATAAAAAACAGTCTGTTATGTGAAGACGCGGTATCTCTGATTTTATCCACAGCCTCGATTACAGTGTTCAGTGCAGTGTCGTAACCGATGGTAAAATCTGTACCAAAAAGGTCATTGTCAATGGTTCCCGGCATGCCCACAACAGGCACCTGATGCTCTTTGCTGAGTTTATCAGCACCGGTAAAAGTACCGTTTCCACCAATTGCCACAAGTGCATCGATTCCGGCTTTCTGAAGCTGTTTATAAGCCTTCTCGCGGCCCTCTTCAGTCATGAATTCTTTGCTGCGGGCAGTTTTCAGAATGGTTCCGCCGCGTTGTATAATATTTGATACAGAGGATGAATCCATTTTTATGAAGTCGCCTTCAATCATCCCATGATATCCGTTCATAATTCCTACCACTTCATAGCCGAAATAGATACATGACCGTACTACCGATCGTACTCCGGCATTCATCCCCGGTGCATCACCTCCTGAGGTAAATACACCTATTCTTTTAATCTCTTTTTCCATAATCTGTTTTTTTATTACAGCAACAGCGTGCTGTGCTGCAACAAGCCAAAAATAACACTCTTTTTCGAAGTGTAGTATTTCCTGAAAATGAAAAGTTACGCAAAGGTTACCGCAAACCTTTGCATAACATAAACTTATTCTTCGTCGGGTTGAGAATCTGCATTTTTATGATACAGTTCATACCCGTTGAATTGACTTGTGAGGTTACCGTTATATAAAGTGTATTTGTAATCGGGACGGAGGCCAACCTGATGGAGTGCTTTACGGTCGGCAGAAAGCACAAAGGCTTTAAAACCGGGGTAGTGTAGTTTCATGGTGCTTCCAAGGTTTCTGTAGAAGTCGTTCAGGTCGCCATCAATACTTTTTGCCAATGGTGCATCCATAATCATAATTCCCGGCTCGCAAATGGGCTTGGAGTCGATGAAATCTCTGGTTTCTACGATGATGCTGGAACCGAAGCCTGCATTCCTGATATTTTCTCTGGCTTCGTGGGTCGCCTGACCGCTGATATCTGCACCCCATATCTGAGTGGACGGAAAAGAGGTTACCTGCTCACGTGCCTGTCGCTGTATAATGCGCCAGATGCCGGGTTCGAAGTTGCGCCAGTTCATAAACCCAAACTTGTTGCGAAAAAGTCCCGGTGCAGTATTGCTGGCCATAAGGGCAGCTTCAATAAGTAGTGTTCCGGAGCCTAACATTGGGTCGTAGAGTGTATCTTTTTTGGGATCCCAGCCGGTGAGCTTAAGTAATCCGGCAGCAAAGACCTCATTCAAAGGTGCTACACCACGATTGGCGCGATAGCTTCTCCAGCTTAAGGGCATCCCGGAGCTGTCGAGTGATAAGGTACATGACCGACCTTTCAAAAGAACATGGATAACCAGCTCAGCGCCTTTTTCAGCCACAAAGGGACGCTTTCCAAACTGTTCCCTGAAACGATCTACGATGGCATCTTTTACACGAAAACCAACAAACCGTGAGCTCTGAATCACTGAATCCACCTGTGCAGCCTCCACATTGAATGTCATATTGATGCTGAGGTATTCGTTCCAGTTAAAGTCTTTCACCTGTTCATAGAGGCTGACCTCATCATTAACTGTGAAATTGGCTATTGGCACAAGCACACGCACTGCCAGCCGCGAGTGCATATTCACCATGTACATGGTTTTGAGGTCGCCTTCAAAGGCCACTTCACGAACATCTTCAACACAATTCTTTGCTCCGATTTGCTCTAGTTCTTCTTTGAGGAAAGGTTCAAAACCGGCCTGCGTCAGAGCCAGCATTTTATAGGTATCAGCCATTTGCCAGTGATTTCATGAATTTATCTGCGTGTACTACTGCTCTTTTATGTATTCCGAGGCCAATCTGGCCGTGTTCATCATGAGCAGTAACTTCAAAGGTAAGCTTTTTACCCTCTGCTTCTGTGACTTTAGCGTGGAAAGTAACTTTTTCTCCCACGGGAGTAGCCTTGATATGCTTGATATTTACTACTGTCCCCAGTGTGATATAACCTTCCGGCAGGAAAGGCTGTACTGCTTCCTGGGCTGTCTTCTCCATAAATCCAATCATGGCAGGAGTTGCCAGCACGTCAATCAGTCCTGAACCATATGCCGAGGCTGTGTATTGCTGCTCTACGGTCATGGTATAGGTGTTTTCAATGCCGGGATTAATGTTTATTCCCATTACTTTTTAAAGTTAAATTTTATGGTTTGTTTCAATTCCGGATGCAGGCTCTTCGCCACAGGACAGGTGTCAGCAGCTTTTTGGAGAATCTTTTTCTGTTTTTCAGTATATTCTGTATCCGGAAAGTTAAATTAGCAAACTACCTCTGCCACTCTTCTGGGTTCTGAGGCCATAATTTTTGTGATATCGATGGTTGTGCCGTCAATAGAAAAACCGGCAGTGCGTGCAGCGATTCCCATTATGGTTAACATGCACGAACCAAGAGAAGTAGCAAGAAGATCCGTGGGGCTGAATGCCTCACCTTTTCCCTGATTGTCGGTTGGCGCATCGGTGATAATGGTGTTTCCGCTTTGCAGATGTTTTGCCGTAGTGCGAAGATCACCGGTGTAGATTGTATGAACTGTAGCCATTTTTTATTATTTGCAAAGATGGGAAGAAATTTGCCAATTTCATTACTTTTGAGTCATATCGTTAATTATACTATCACACCGACAATAATTATAAAGATGACAATAGCAGAAGCGCAAAAGCAGGTGGATGAATGGATAAAGACCACCGGAGTAAGATATTTCAGTGAATTGACAAATACAGCCATCCTGATGGAAGAGGTAGGAGAGGTTGCAAGAATCATGTCGCGTAAGTTCGGAGATCAGTCATTTAAAGATTCTGACAAGGATGTTGATCTGGCTGATGAGATGGCAGATGTACTGTGGGTGCTTATTTGTCTTGCCAACCAAACCGGCGTGGATCTTACCAAAGCATTTGTAACAAACATGGAGAAAAAGAGTCACAGGGACGCAAGCAGGCATAAAAATAACCCCAAGTTGAAATAGTATGTTTCGGAATCTTCTTCTCCCTGTATTGGTTTTTCTGACACTTTTATCTTTCGGACAAAAAGATTGTATTACCGGCACTGTTATTGACAGCCGGACCCTTGAATCAATACCCTTTGTAAATGTGGTCACTGCCGACCGTCATGCAGGAATTATGACTGACATAGACGGACACTTTACACTCTGTCCCGGGCATCCGGATAGTATTCTTTTTTCCTGTGTGGGATATAAACCTCTGAGATTGCCTTTTCCCGCAAAGGGTAAAATGATGGTGTACCTGGAGCCTTCGGTGACTGAGCTCGCTGAGGTTACGATTGTGGCAGGAGAAAACCCGGCCCACAGAATTATCAATAATGTAATTGGGAATAAACGGATTAATGACCCGGAAAGATATGATGCTTACAAGTATGAAGCGTATGATAAAATGATTTTTACTGTGGATACGGCTCATGCGAAAATCATTGAGCGGGCTGCCGGCGATACCGCAGGGACAGGGCTCCGCGAATTTCTGGACAAACAGCATATCTTTATCACTGAGACGGTGTCTGAAAAGCGTCGGCGAAATGGCAGAACCACTGAGAAAGTGCTTGGAACCAGGGTCTCGGGATTGCAAAATCCCATGTTCGTTTTTATGCTTTCGCAGATGCAGGATGGCTCTTTATACGATGATAAACTCAGCCTTCTTGACGTTTCTTATATGAGCCCTCTGGTGAATGGTGCCACTACAAAATATTTTTTCTCCATTGAAGATACCATTATCCGTCCCGGTGCACCGGATTCCACATTTATTGTTTCCTACCATCCCCGCAAGGGAAGTAATTTTGATGGCTTGCAGGGGTTACTGTATATCAATACGCACCGCTGGGCGCTGGAAAATGCCACTGCTGTGCCTGCCGATACAAGCTCTATGATGGGTATTGAGATGCGCCATAAGTATCAGCGTATTGGTGATGTTTGGTTTCCCGAGCAGGTGCAAACAGATTTAGTGCTCTACGCGGCAGTGCTTCAGGCCGGAGACCGCCAGGCGCCGCTGGCAGGAATGGGGAAACGATATATTTCTGAAGTCTCGTTTATTACAGATGAAATCGAAAAGGCAAACAGTGCATATGCGATAGAAATGGCACCCCTGGCCCTGGAAAAGGGTCATGAAAAAGTTGAACAGCTGCGACCATTCCCCCTGACCTCCAAGGATCTGGAGACCTATCGAGTGGTAGATTCCATCGGAAAGGAGGAGCATCTTGACCGTAAAATTCAGGGTGCCGCAATTCTCCTTACGGGAAAAATTCCTGTTAAATTTGTCAGTATCTCGCTTGAAGACCTGTTGTTTTACAACCCTTTTTCAGGATACAGTCCCGGGTTGACCATTGAAACCAACGACCGCTTTTCGCCCCGCTTTTCCCTGGGCGGATTTGGTGCTTACGGTCTTAAAGATCATTTATGGAAATATGGCGGCAATGTGCGTTTTAATGTGCTGCCGCGCCATGAGTGGAATATTGATGCAGCATACAGCTATGACCTTACAGAGCCCGGGAAAACCGCTCTTGGAGGTTTTCGGAATGATGGGCTGACCGCAGATCTGCTTCGTGAATATATGGTTCAGGAGTTTAACAGAACAGAAAATGTGATTCTGGGAACCTCCTTCAGGGCTTTGCGATGGTTTTCCGTAAAAGCACAATACCATTATCAGTTTCTTAATTCACTCTCAGACTATCAATATCCGGAGGCCGGAGTTAATGTTTCCGTAGATAATTCTCAGTTTGTATATAGCATGGTTGAGGCCGGTTTCCGTTTTGCCTTCAGGGAAAATCTGCTTCAGAGCCCGCTTGGAGTAGTGGCAACAGAAACAAAATTTCCGGTGCTGGAGGTGCAGTTTCGTAAAGGTGTGAAAGATCTCTTTAACGGGGAATACGATTTTAACCGTCTGGAAGCAGCCATAAGTTATGGCTATGATTTTCCCTGGCTGGGTAAGACCACGATCAGAGTTCACAGCGGTATTGCCGGCGGAGAGCTGACGGAGCATCATCTCTTTAACGGAAACGGAAACTGGTCGGGATTCTCCTTTTATGCACCAACGACCTTTGCTACCATGCGCGCCGGAGAGTTTTACTCCGACAAGTACCTGGCAGTTTTCTTCTCGCATAACTTTAAGAACCTGCTTTTCGGTACCGGTTTCCTGAGGCCGCAGCCGCAGATATTGTTTCATGCTTTATGGGGTGATATCTCTGATACAGAACATCTGAACCGGGAGTTAAAGGCTCCTGAAAAAGGGTTTATGGAGTGCGGGCTCCTGTTAAATAACCTCCTTGGTGCGACGCCCGGAATTGGTGTGGGTGCGTTCTATCGCCTGGGTAGTTATTCACTGGACAAGTGGTCGCAGAATCTGGCAATAAAATTTACATTAACTTTGCCTCAAAACTAATCATCTATGAAGCAACTGCCCCGCTATCTTGTTGGTATCCTCTCTTTGCTGGTGCTGGCATTTTTTGTCTGGCGATTCACCAATATCGTCTGGTATATCATGATTGGCCTTGTGCTTTCATTTATCGGATCTCCCATAGCCTCACAATTTGATAAGATCAGTTTCAGAAAGCTGAAATTTCCCCGATGGCTCAGCTCACTACTCTCCATTACGGTGATTATCCTGGTGGTTGTGGCCTTCTTCAGGGTTATCATTCCATTGATTGCCAATCAGGCTGAGGTGGTTGCTGAGATTGATGTGAAAGAGCTGGGTGTTGAGTTGGAGGAACCTGTTGAAAACCTTACCGTAATGCTGCATAAATACGGTATTGTAGCTGAAGGTGAAAGTATTATATCAACTGTTGAGCAACAACTGCGAAGTATCCTCGATATGGCGACCTTTAGTAATCTGTTGTCAAATGTAGCCAGCGTGGCGGGGGCATTGTTTATCGGAGTGTTTGCCGTGCTGTTTATTGCCTTCTTCTTCATTAAAGATGAAAACCTGTTTCAGAGTGGTATTATGCTGTTTGTCCCCGACCGGCATTCCAAAAAGGTAGATAGTGTATTGCGGAATTCAAAGCGATTACTTTCGCGATATTTCCTGGGTTTAGTGGGGGAGATGGTAACGATGATGACTCTTGAGAGCATTGCATTGACAGCCTTTGGTGTTCGCGGGGCTTTGCTGATTGGATTTCTTGGCGGGTTGTTAAATGTAATACCTTATCTGGGGCCGGTTCTCGGTGCTGCCGTGGGTACCACCATTGGCGTTGCAACGGTATTAAGTATGGGACTGTACGACCAGGTGCTGATCACTGCGATTATAATTGTTTCTGTATTTATTGTATGTAATCTTATCGATAATATTGTTTTACAGCCTTTTATATACTCCAACAGTGTTGATGCCCATCCTTTGGAGATCTTTTTGGTAATCTTTATTTTCGGTGACCTTGGCGGGATAGTAGGGATGATTCTTGCGATTCCCGGATACACGGTAATTCGTATTATTGCCCGGGAGTTCCTGGGGCAGTTCAGGGCGGTACAGACGATTACAAGCCGGCTGAAGATGGAGAAGGAGGAGTAGGGGTTGAGGTCTGCAGGATATTGTGCTGCGCCTACAGCGCAGGAGAGCGACTGTGCGCTTTTTTGACCCCTGCGCTTTTGCGCAGGGTTATGTGGATTGATACTCCTGACGGAGTTGATGGCTCTGAAAGAGCCGCAAAGGCATTACCCCGGTAGGAAGACCGGGGCATATCCACGGTTTACACCGTCATAATATCTTTTTCCTTGGCTTCGAGGATTGCGTCAACTTTTTTTGAGAAGTCGTTGGTGTGCTCCTGAATCTTCTCTTCCAGTTTCTTGGCATCGTCTTCAGAAAGACCTTCATTCTTTAGGTCTTTGGTCATATCCATTGCACTTTTCCTTACCGAACGGATAGAAACCTTTGCATTTTCAGCTTCTGCCTTCGCTTTCTTTACGATGTCGCGGCGACGCTCCTCAGTCAATGGAGGAACGATGATACGAAGCACCTCACCGTTGTTCACCGGGTTGAAGCCCAGGTTTGCAGCCATAATGGCTTTCTCAATAATCGGGAGCATATTCTTGTCCCATGGCTGAACAATGATCTGTTTAGGATCAGGAGTATTCACATTCGCCACCTGGTTTATTGGTGACATGGAACCGTAATAGTCGATCTTAACGCCATCAAGCATATCGGGGGTTGCTTTTCCTGCACGCAGTTTTTGATATTCTTTTTCCAGAAAAGCCACGGCACTTTGCATGCCTTCCTTAGCTTCATCCAGAACCATCATCGCATCTTCAGTCATAGTAAAGGCTTTATTGTTTCCACAAAAATAACAAAATTCTATTTTCCCACCACAGTACCGCAGTTTTCTCCTTTCAGCACTTTGCTGAGTTTGCCGGGGGTGTCCATATCAAAAACCACTACCGGGAGGTC
>PKSY01000173.1 GCA_002869405.1 Marinilabiliales bacterium | reverse complement strand
GTACTTGTGCATTAATTACACTGGATGAGGAACTGATACCAATGGTCAGAATAATGGACCCTTTTCCTCCGGAAAATGATTTTACAGTGTGGTTTGGCACTAAGGCCGAAAGCAGAAAAGTGAATCAAATATTAAATAATCCTGACGTTTCCTTGTATTACCAGGATAGTGACGCTTCGGGTTATGTGGTAATTCATGGGAAAGCTCAAATTATTGATGACCAAATAGAGAAACAGAAAAGATGGAAGGATGCGTGGGAAGATTTCTATCCAAATAACAGAGAAGGATATCTTTTAATTAAAGTATCCCCGGAATGGATGGAAATCCTTAGTGTTACCCGTGGCATTAATGGTGACCAAAAAACCTGGCAAACTCCAATTGTGCAATTTGATTGAAATCAGAAAAAGCAACAATGCTAAATGCCAAAAATAATGTAATTTACCGGTTGTAGGAATTGATCTGAACAGTACAAGAGCAAAAAGGAAAAGAAAACTATGCCGGCAAAAAAGAGATATACATATTTGGCACTGGGAGATTCCTATACCATAGGAGAAAGTGTTAAGAGTAATGAGTGCTACCCGAATCTTTTGGTAAAAAAAATTCTGGATGCCGGTTTTACTGCTGATACGGTAACCATCATAGCAAAAACAGGGTGGACAACCGATGAATTAATAAAGGGTATTGCTGAAAAAAACATCGATTATAATAACTATGATTTAGTTACGCTTCTTATCGGTGTTAATAATCAATACCGCGGAGGAAGTACTGAGAACTATCGCCGGGAGTTTATTGACCTGCTAAAACAGGCCATAGGATTTGCTGATAATAACTCCGAAAGGGTAATTGTAATCTCTATTCCCGATTGGGGAGTAACGCCATTCGCTACCGACAGAGATCCATCGAAAATTGCATTGGAGATTAATGCATATAATATTATTAATAAAGTGGAGGCAGCGGCCTTAGGGGTTCATTATGCTGATATTACTGCTATATCGAGAAGAGCCACAACTCAATCAGACCTCATTGCAGAAGATGGCTTACATCCTTCTGCAGCTATGTATAAAGAGTGGATCAATGTATTATACCCTATTGCGCTTTCAATCTTAAAAAATCAATAATGTTTTACGCTATGCAACACGCTCAGGAACAAGATCGTAAGGATCCTTTAAAAGGTTACAGGGAATATTTTTTCAATGATGATGACAGATTGATTTATCTGGACGGAAACTCTTTGGGACGGCTGCCGCTTAAAACCATTGAGAAACTGAATAACACAGTACAAAATGAATGGGGTAATCGGCTTATTCGCAGCTGGAATGAAGGCTGGTTTGTTAAAAACCAGGAAGTAGGAAAAAAAATAGCCCGGCTGATAGGAGCAAAAGACAATGAGGTTATTGTTGCTGACTCTACCTCGGTCAACCTTTATAAACTTGCTTTTGCGGCACTAAGTAAAAATTCCGGCAGGAATAAAATTATTTCCGACAACGCCAATTTCCCTTCTGACCTCTATATCCTTCAGGGATTGCTTAAATCCAGTTTTCCAAACCATCAGATTAATATTATTGATGTGGAGTCAAACTGGAATCAGGCGCAACAAAAATACAGGGAAACTATTGATGACAAGACCGCTTTAGTCACACTCTCTCATGTTGCTTTTAAGAGCGCTTTTTATTATGATATGAATGCCATGAACCAAAGCATACAGCAGGCCGGTGCCATCGATCTTTGGGATTTGAGTCATTCAGTAGGTGCTGTGCAGATTGATCTTAATAAAGCGAATACTTCTTTAGCGGTAGGTTGTACTTACAAATATCTTAATGGTGGACCCGGTGCTCCGGCATTCTTATACGTACGGGAGGATTTGCAGGAAAAACTGCTGTCACCGATCACCGGCTGGTTAGGTGCTGAGAATCCTTTTGAATTTGATTTAGATTACCACCCCAGCCCAGGTCTGTTGCGTTTTATCACCGGAACGCCACCAATAATCGCATTGGCCGGAATAGAAGCAGGCGTTGATTTATTGCTCGATGCCGGAATGGATAATATTCGCGAAAAGAGCATCCGGCAATCAAATTATTTTATTGAACTATACGTTCAACTACTGGCGCCCCTTGGTTTTGAACTGGTGAGTCCGGACAATGAAGCGCAGCGTGGTTCGCACATTTCAATAGCTCACCCTGAAGCACAACGTCTGTGTAAAGCACTCATCGATGATAAAATCGGTAATTATAGTATCATTCCTGATTTCAGAAAACCCAATGTGATTCGCTTTGGAATTACACCACTCTACACCTCTTTTCAGGATATTTATATTGCGATAACTCAGCTAAAAGATATTATTGAAAACCAGTGGCATAAAGACATTGAGCTTGAAGATGAAGTTGTTACATAAAGTACTGGAAAGCGATTAAATTATAAACGTAAGTGCTGACGATTTTCAGCCGCCGCCCTGTTGTTCATATTCTTATTTGCTTGTGTTAATTCAGCAATTATGATACAGAAAACCACTCCACCACGCGGCCAACCTTGTCCTCCGGCTCACTCTTATGACGGAACTCGTTTTTATGATTGTTATAGATATAGTCCGCCTGGTAATCACGGAAATGATTTGAAACGTGATCTATGGCATCCAGAACATATTCCAGCTCTTTGTCTGTCATGGTCGGGTGAAGGGAAAGCCTTATCCAGCCCGGCTTTTCTGTGAGGTCGCCATGATCAATGCGTGTTGTGATCGCCTGGCTGGTGTCCATACTTACATCCAGCAGATAATGGCCGTAGGTTCCGGCGCAGGCACATCCGCCGCGTACCTGGATTCCGTAAAGGTCGTTTAACAGTTTTACGGCAAAGTTGTAGTGTATCTCATCAATGTAAAACGAAATTACTCCAAGCCGTTCCTGTACGTTTTCCGCGAGGATATGCACTTTTTCATTTTGTAGCATCCTGGCAAAGGCTTTGTTCACCAGCTGCTGCTCGCGGGCTCTGATTTTACGGGTATCCATCCTGTTCTTCAGATCAATTGCAAGGGCAGTTTTTATGGTTTGCAGAAATGCCGGCGTACCTCCGTCTTCACGGATCTCAATATCATCAATGTATTTATAGCCGCCCCAGGGGTTTGTCCAGTCCACAGTGCCACCACCCGGAGCATCGGGCGTTTCTCTGTTGTATAGGTTGCGGTTGAAAATCAACACTCCGGCAGATCCGGGGCCGCCAAGAAACTTATGGGGTGAGAATAAGATGGCATCCAGCGATTTCATCGGGTCTTCGGGATGCATATTGATATCTACATAGGGTGCCGAGGCGGCAAAATCCACAAAGCACAATCCCTGATATTCATGCATAATCTTCGCAAGCTCATAATAGGGCGGTTCTACACCTGTAACATTGGATGCAGCTGTAAAGGCTCCGAATTTGAATTTCCTGTCTTTGTATCTCTCCAGCTCCCTGCGGAGTGTCTCCGGATTTACCAGCAGATCTTTTCCCGGCTCCAGCACTACCACATCGCAGATGGTCTCA
This sequence comes from Marinilabiliales bacterium, assembly GCA_002869405.1. Lineage (GTDB taxonomy): Bacteria > Bacteroidota > Bacteroidia > Bacteroidales > BM520 > BM520. Next base: position 8,932 of record PKSY01000173.1, on the reverse strand, counting down.
AACCAGGATGTGTGATTGCTGTGGTGCTCCATGTGCGTGATAAAGACCACCGGCCGCTCAACCTCATGGAAACAGTTGTTCCTGGCTGCTTTGGCGCATGCCTTAAGTCCGAGAATACGTTGAAATTTACTTACCAACCTTGTCATCCCACTGCCCTGGGTGATGATAATATCATTCTCATTGGCGTTGCAGTGATCCTTTATAACTTTGTGGGCATAGTGGTATGCCTTTGTCATCATCGTTCCGGTTTCGCTGGTCTCGGTATGTGTGTTTCCAACGTAAGGACCAAAAACATCGATTATCTGCTCTTCAATCGGGCGGTAAAGCCTGCCGGAGGCAATCCAGTCGGCATATAAAAGTGGTTTCTCTCCGTAAGGAGTGGTAAAGGTGGTGTCGTTTCCTATAATCCCGTTTCTGAATTGGGAAAAATGCTTCTCAAGATCCATAAGTACTTTATTTATGCAATAAAAGACTACCGAATAGTATTGTTGGTTCCTGTGCTACTCCACAATGTTGGAGATGCGGACAGATATAACTTCTATCGATCCTGAAGACATAAACAGTTTTATCCAGTTGTTGTTCTCGCGATACCACTGTTGATTGCCTCCCATAGGAATAATATACTCCTGAGGCTCCGGAGAAACGATATCGGTAATCACTACACCGCCGTTTTTTTGATTCCCGCTGCCGAAGCTCAGGAATACTTTTGGTGTGCCTTCGCCATTATTTCTGGCGGTGAGAATGATATAGTTATTCTTTTTCTGACTGTAATGCAGTGGTGTGAAAATAAGCTTTGCTTCCCCTTTTTCCTGAATAACAGGCGTGGCTATGGGAATATCTACCGCAACCTGCTGTGCAATAAGTCCTTTTATCTTGCTTATCATCTGGAACGGGTAACTCTCTCCGGTACCAAGCTTCGAAGCCTTTTCGTAATTTACCAGTGCGTTGGCATACCTTTTTTGATTGAAATCGGTATCTGCCTGGCCGACAAGTTTTTGATATTCTGCCAGCAGTGCAGTTTGTTGTTCGCGAAGAATAGCTTCTGTCTCAGCAATCTTTTCAGTTGGATAGGTCTCGGTTGACAAGAGCGATTTAGCTTTGCGATAGTTTTCAAGTGCTGCTTTATATTGTCCCATTCCAAAAAATCCGTCAGCAGTCTCAATTACCTTTTCATACTCTATTCTTCTTTGCTGCTCTACCAGTGCAATCTGGTCGTTGGTTTCGGTGAGTCTTGTTTTTGGGTACTCTTCGTCAGGAAATAAAGCCAGGGCATCACTATATTTCTCTTTTGCCTTATAATATTCCTTTTTGTCGAAGGAAGCATCACCCTGACGAATAAGGTTTTCGTATCCTTCTCTTTTGGATGCCAGGCTGTTAAGTTTTTTCTCCGTGGCGCTGATTTTTGTTTTCGCCATTTCGTCACCGGGTTTTATTTCCAACGCCTGCTGATATGCTGCCAATGCTTCGTTGAAGTTTTCAGCATCGAAAAGATCGTCAGCAGTTTTCATGGCATCAGCGAAAGCTTTATTCTGTGCTTCCTGATCGGCCAGTGCACTGTTAATTAGCGCAAGCTGCTCATCGGGATAAGTCTCATTGGGACGAATTCCTTTTGCCTCTTCGTATGCTTTTTTTGCTTTTTCAAGCAGATTCTGAGTGTAATACCGGTCTGCTGCATCAATCTTATCATCGTAGGCCGATGCTTTCTGTGCGATATCCTTTTTCAGTGCCTCAATCTCTCTTATCTGATTGGAAGGATACTCCTCCTGAGGCTTGACCTTCAATGCTTCACGGTATTTTAATGTGGCCTGGTCAAAATCAAGAGCCGCATAATATTGGTCTGCTTCTGAAATCAGTTTTTGATAATCCTTTTCAATTTTCTGCTGTGCTGCCAGAATCTTGTTAATCTCGATTATCTGAAGTTTTGGATAACTCTCATCAGGCTTTACATCTCCGGCATTCTGATACTCCTGTTTTGCTTCATTGTATTTCTCATCTTTAAAAAGCTTATCGGCTTTTGAAATTGCTTTAAGATACTCTGCTTCAGTAGCATCAGCCTCATTTATCAGTCCGTTTATTTCCGTGATTTTGTCTTTGGGATATGCCTGGTCAGGATAAAGCTCAGCAGCAGCAGAGTAGGAGTGTAGTGCTTTTGCCAGATCCTCATTTTCAAAGCCTATGTCGCCTTGCTTTATAAGTCCGTCATATTGTGCCTGTTTCTCAGCCTCTTTCTGCTGAAGCAATGAGTTGATACGCTCTTTTTGTGAAATAGCATACTGAGCATCCGGTTTTATTCCCAACGCCTCTGTGTAGGCAGCCAGCGCCTCTTCGTACTCTTCACGCTGCATGTGTGTATCAGCCCGGGCGACGATTTTATCAAACGCATTGTCACGCTGTCCGGCTTTTTCCATGGCATCTTTCAATTCGTCAATGCGAGCTGTAATCTGTTTATTCTCCGGTTTCAGACCGGCAGCCTGTGAGTATTTGTCAATGGCATCCGCGAAGTTTTCATTTTCAGCATCTTTTTCTGCTCCGGTAACAAGCTCCTGAAATTTAGCCTCTTTGAGCTCTTCAGCATCTTTAATTTTATTATTGATGTTGTTTATCTGCGTTTTTGGGTATTGTTCTTCGGGCAGGATTTTCGCAGCCTCTTCATAGCTTACCAGTGCCTGAGCCAATTCACCGGTTCTGAATAGTTTGTCTGCTTTTGTAATATGTTTGTCATACTCTTTCTGATTCTCCTGCATCTTTTCCTGAAGGCCTTCAATTTCGGTAATCCTTTTTGCCGGCGCCGGGTCTTCGGGTCGCAGCTGATTTGCAGTGCGGTATTTTCCCAGTGCCTCTGCATATTGCTCTGTGTTGAAAAGATTGTCTGCATCAGCCAGAAGTTCATTGTAGGCTTTCTCTTTGGCCTGACGCTCGGCAATAATCCCATTCACCTCAGCGATTTTATCTTTAGCGTATTTGTTCTCAGGGTTAAGTGCCAGCGCTGTGGTATAGAAAGCCAGTGCGTTTTCATACTTTTCCGCGGCATACTCTCTGTCGGCATTTGCCAGCGCATCATTAAAGGCTTTTTTCGTTTCGGCTTCATTGGCAATCTGATCCTCTATGGCTTTTATTTTATCAGCAGGGTAGGTTTCGTTAGGAAATACTGCGAGCGCCTGTTTGTATTTTGATATTGCGGCATCCCTGTTTCCCGATGCTGCCTCTACATCGCCCTGTTTTACAAGAGTATTGTATTGCTGCCACTGCGATTGTTTTTTCATCAGTGCCTCTTCAATACGTGTAATCATGCTTTGCGGATATGACTCGCCCTGCTTGATTTTCAGTGCCTCGCGGTATTTATTCTGAGCCTCTTCGTATTTCTGAGCCATGTAGAGATTGTCGGCGGCAGTAACTATTTCCTGATATTTATCATCCAGAGAGGTTGCCGCTTCAATTTTTTTCGCCAGTGCTGCCGATTGCTGTTTGGGGTAGCTTTCAGAAGGCATTATTTCCGATGCCTGCTGATAGGCTACCAGTGCTTCTTTGTCTTTTCCCTGCGTTTTTAAGGCATCGGCACGTGCGATAATCTCTTCATACTCTATTCGAAGTTCCTGCGACTGGCTCATTTGCTGTTCCGCCTTTGTGAGCTGCGCGGTAGGGTAGGCCTCCGCTGGTTTTATCTCCAGTGCGTGTTGGTATGCTTTTCTTGCTGCAGCATAATTTCCCGACTGAAATGCGTTGTCGCCTTTTGAAATGGCATCGTTATAACCTTTCTCGACCACAGGGTCAGGATACTTCTCAACAATTTCTCTGATTTTGTTCTTTGGATATGATGACTCCGGGCGCAAATATGATGCTGCTTTAAAGGCCAGTAAAGCATCTTTATAGTTTGCTTCATCCATAAATGCAGATCCGGCAGTAATATTCTCTTCAAAAAGCGACATCTTCACAGTTCTGTCTGCTGTTTTTCCTTCTGCAGCAATGATTTTGGCTTTTGCGGTTTGGTTATCAGCATCCAGTATTAAGGCATCGTGAAAGCATGCCAGCGCTTTACCGAATTTTTGCGCAGACATATAGCTGTTTCCATCACTAATAAGTTTTTCAACAGATTGAGAATTAGCTGTATGCGCGCCAAATAGGGTGAATAAAAACAATAATGCTGAAAAGTATATGCTTTTTGAGGGTAAAAGTGTTCTCATAGGGTTATTTTATGAAAATGCCATCCTGAATTGTGAGTTTCCGGTCTGCCATACTAGCCAGATCCATGTTGTGGGTGACAATAATAAAGGTTTGATTAAGACGGTCGCGCAGGTCGAAAAACAGTTTATGAAGCTCTTCAGCATTTGCCGAGTCAAGATTCCCTGAAGGCTCATCGGCGAGCACAATCTTTGGGTTATTAATTAATGCTCTGGCAATTGCTACCCGCTGTTGTTCTCCACCGGAAAGCTCTGCCGGTTTGTGGGAGCTTCGGTCTTTAAGGTTAAGGATTTCCAGCAGCTCAAGCGCCTTCTCTTCGGCTTCCTGCTTGCTTAGCCCTGCAATATAGGCAGGCATAGCAGCATTTTCCAGTGCAGTGAATTCGGGCAGCAGGTGGTGAAACTGAAAAACAAAGCCGATATTTTTATTTCTGAATACAGACAATTGTTTGTCGTTAAGTGAGAAAACATCAGTATCGGCAATCGATAATGTGCCCTTGTCGGGACGATCAAGAATGCCCAGGATGTTGAGTAATGTGGATTTTCCTGCTCCGGAAGCACCTACCACCGACACAACTTCACCGGCCGCAACTTCCATATCCAGCCCTTTAAGCACCGGCAGGTCTCCGTAATTTTTATATAAACTGTTCGCTTTTAGCATGGTAATAATAACGTCTTTGATGCAGATTTGTTATGTGCTGTTTCTTTCCGAATATTTCTCCACCTGTGTTTTTACTGTTTGATAGTCGATATAATACAGTAGTTTGATAGATAGAGTGTTACGTTGCGGCGTGTCGCTGAGAGTCTCAATATTATCAAGGATATTCCTGGCGACTTCATCCGAATCTTCCACAAGCGAATTCTTCCACACCAGATTAAGCTTGCTACCGGGGGCAAATTCCCAGTTCACTGAAAAGTCAATATTTACTGCATTAAAGTTGAAGTCGTAGTTGCCATCAAAGTCATTTTGTTCTTCAATGGAACCATTGTCATCCAGAACATAAAATTCATTGTACTCGCCCTGATACCAGTATTGTCGCATCCATATTGAGAGACTCAGGTTGTTGCTGAACAGATATTTGGATGAAAAACTGTTCTCAAATGTGGAAAGGTCCCGGTTGCCGTAATAAATTGTATTGTCAATATTATCGATGTATCCTTTACTGTTTGTGGCCTGTTCGTATCTGATTCTGTAATTAAAACTGAAACGGTTGCTGACACGTATAATCGGTCTGAAAACAATCGTCTGATTCTGATAATTCCACTCATCAAAATTTGCCGAGAAGTGCCCGTCAAAAGCTACCGGTTTTCTGAAATCTGATGAAAATCCGACAGATGTATTCAGGTACCCCGGACGAATGATGTAATAGCCTTCGGTCCGCGGATCATAGTAGTCGTAACGGTCTAACGGACTGACATTAAATCGGTACCACAGATGGAAATAGTTCTTTAAGGTCATGTTGATGCCATATTGCATCACAAGATTTTCATTTTTCTTTGTTTCGTGCTGAAGCCTGGTGTTAAGGTTAAGCCATGTATTGAAGTTATTAAAAATCCACAGTGGTTCATATTGATTGTATGAAATGGACGTGCCGTAGTTTTCATAGTTGTTTCTGCTGATCTGACCCATGTCATTGATATTGTAATTGCCGTCAATAACTGCCGACCAAACTCCGAATTTTACTTTCCCTTTTATTTTGTTTAAGGACAAATTATACCTTGCACCCAAGTCTGTTGAATAGCGGTTTTTTGATGTATCAGACTGATAAATAAACCGTTGGCTCAGGGCTGAAGAACCATTTATCTGCCACGTATTTGATTTGTCTTTAAGGGAAACTCCGGCAGCCGTAACATTGGCGTTATTCTTTTTTCCGGTTCTTACCAGATTCGTATTCACGATATATATTGAGGAGTTGTTTTTCAGGGTCTGATCAACAACTGTGATATTGTAATTTGCTGCAGGCTCAGTCAGTATTGATGATTTTGAGCCATCTTCATTTTCGATTTCCGCAAATGTATTTTTTGTGAAAGCATTTAAAACACCCACAGCTGTACCCCTGGCGTTTCTTCCTGAAACCTTAAAAGCATTAACCAGCTCAGCCTGAGAAGGGTTTTTGATAACCCGTTGTGTTGAGTCCAGCTCATCATCTACCGTGTAAAATTCTGATGGTGTTTTTCCAATCCTGCGGGAGTAAAAGAGTCCTCCTTTTCGGAACAAATCCATTGATTCCCGGAAAAACGGCCGTTGTTCGGCATATACTGTTTCAAAAGCACTCAGGTTTTTCACAGGATCATCCGACTTTACCTGACTGAAATCGGGCAACAATGTCATGTCTAGTGAAAAGGACTCATTAAGCCCGACTTGTAAATCGATTCCGCCGCTGAAGGAACCCGAATAGTTGTTGGAGTAGTTCTCCTGCGGGTAATGTTCACCGGCAATTGATAAATAGGGTGTAAGTGAAATATTCAGTGGAGGCTCAATGTGTTTGATATCTGAGAGTTTGCCCCAGTATTCCAGCTTGTTGCTGGCCTCTTTGTCTTCCAGCGCCCACTGGCTCCAGCTTCTGTGGCGGCGCACCAGCCGGTAGACCTGTAATCCCCACTCCTGAACCTCTGTATTCGGAAAACGAATGCTGGAGAGCGGAATTTTCATCTCTACATTCCACCCGGAATTATGTATCATTACCTCACTATCCCAAACAGAACTGTAAGTCCAGTCTGCCAGGCGATAATCCTTTTGAACCCCACTGGCGGTAACTTCAAAAGCATATGCATCGCGTTGGTTGTTATAAGTGTCGAATTTTATCCCAAAGAGATCTGCATTAAGTCCGCCCTGATCGCGGTCGCCAAGCTGACGCAGAATGCTGTCGGGTGAAGCATCATACATTTTTGCAGCGATGTAGATTGCCTGATTATCATATAAAATGCGTACTTCCGTGTCAAACAATGCTTTCTCACCATGATCAGGATCATACTGCCTGAAATCTTTTACCAGAAAAGCATTTTTCCAGCACTCTTCATCAAGAACGCCATCAATAACCGGAGTGTCATCGGTTCTGTATGCTTCTGCAACAGGTCCCGCGCTGCCGGAGAAGGCATCCGCACCATTTATTAAAAAAAGAAAAAGTAAAAAAATCCGGGTTGTATTTCTATTCCACTTTCCAGTCATCCGCAGTTTCATTATGCATCTCAAAAAATATCTTGCAATTATAACCATAAACTTGCTAATGAACGCCATAAGTCACCCAAAATTTTCTACTTTTGTCGCAGTTTTAACAGTACAAAACATATTTCAAATGAAACATACCGCATTTACAAAATTTCACGAAGCATTAGGCGCAAAGATGGCACCTTTTGCAGGCTATTCTATGCCGATCCAGTATGAAGGTATTAATGCAGAACATGAAACCGTTCGCAAAGGTGTTGGTGTTTTTGATGTATCTCATATGGGTGAGTTTTGGGTTAAAGGACCTAAAGCTGAGGCCTTTCTTCAAAAAATAACCTCCAACGACGTGGCAGCACTGTTCGACGGGAAGGTACAATATTCGTGTTTCCCTAACGGAAAAGGCGGTATAGTTGATGATTTGCTGGTTTATCGTATCGACAGCGAAACTTATCTGCTGGTAGTGAATGCTGCAAATATTGAGAAAGACTGGAACTGGGTGTATGCCAATGCCGAAGAATTTGGTCTTGACCTTGAAAAAGAGATTTACAATGCTTCTGATGAAATTGCACAGCTTGCTATTCAGGGTCCTCTTGCCCTGAAAGCCATGCAAAAACTTACCGAAGAGAATATCGTGGATATGGAGTATTATACATTCAAAAAATGCGACTTCGCAGGGATTAAGGATGTAATTCTCTCTACCACAGGTTATACCGGATCAGGTGGCTGCGAAATTTATGTGGCCAACAAAGATGCTGAAGTTCTTTGGAAAGCTGTTTTTGAAGCCGGTGATGAATACGGTATTAAGCCAATCGGCCTTGGTGCACGTGATACTCTCCGTCTCGAATCTGGTTTCTGCCTCTATGGAAATGATATCGACGATACTACCTCTCCTGTTGAAGCTGGTCTGGGTTGGATTACGAAATTTGTTGATCATAAAGACTTTATCGATAAAGACTATATGCTGAAGATGAAAGAAGAAGGTCTGAAGCGCCGTCTCAAAGGTTTTGTGATGATTGACAAAGGTATTCCCAGACAACATTATGAGATTTGTGATGCCGAAGGAAATGTGATTGGCGAAGTTACTTCAGGAACCATGTCACCAATGCTCATCAAAGGTATTGGTATGGGTTATGTAAAAGCAGGTCATACAAAAGCCGGAACTGAAATCTTTATCAAAGTAAGAAATCGTATGCTGAAAGCTGAGATCACTCAGCCACCGTTTTACAAGGCATAAAGAATATCATTATATTTACAACCCGGAACCGGAATATTCGGCTCCGGGTTAATTTTTACCCTATGAATAGTATTGAAGTTTGCTTTTCCCCAGCACTGTTTCAGCATAAACTGACACAGGAAAACTATATCGTTGTTGTAACTGATATCCTTCGTGCATCAACATCCATCGTTTCTGCTTTTCAGAATGATGTGGCAAAGATTATCCCCGTTAGTGGTGAAGAAGAGGCTAAATGTTACAAGGAACAGGGGTATCTGGTGGCTGCCGAGCGCGATGGTATTGTGCTTGAGTTTGCGGATTTTGGAAACAGCGCTTTCAACTTTATGACGCCCGAAGTAGTGGGCAAAACAATTG
>PKSY01000143.1 GCA_002869405.1 Marinilabiliales bacterium | reverse complement strand
CTTAAGAAAACACCGAACACCGGAGACGGATCACGGAATGCAGAATTGTTGTGAAGTAGCAGCCTCAAAATCAATATTTTATATTCAGTATTTTTAAATAAATATTAATATTGAATACAAAATGTAAAAGTTAGAATATTGATTAAAAAAGCACCGTGACCCAGCTTTTGCAACTGATCCTTAAAAATCCCAGTATGTAGTTCTTTCGCTATCATATGTTGGATTCCCTGTAAGATCAGCCTTAATGTAAATCAGTGAATCAAATGTCCACGCCTCAAGATGAAGATTTATATGTTCTGCTGAAATTTCACCTTCCAGTTTTGCTCCATTGGCAAAACGGCTTGTATCATTATAATTACAAAAAGGATTATCATAGTTTGAAACATAAATGACATTATTGTACGTTTCGTCGCAGTCGGTTAAATTTGTATACTGATATACAGCGGAAAAACTATTTTCTGAGTATTCTACATCCCAAAAAGGTACAATTAGTGATTTATTTTTTTTCACTGCCGATGACAAAAGAATAAAATCCCCGTGCATAGGATTACAAAAGAACCCAAATTCCAACCCTGAATCAAATGAAAACTCAAAAGGCAAATGAATAGTTTTTGAAGGACTAAAAAAAAATCTTTCAGACCAGTTATGTGAAGCACCCAAATGATCCGAACTATCTTCTATCAAAATATGAGAGATTGAATCATAATGAAAATAATGATTTTCGGTTTCTACAGAGACCAAGTAAACCTGATAAACATCGCCGGGATTATATTCCCCGGATTTATTACAACCTGAAAAAATGATTGATAAAATCCCAATAGCTAAACAAGCAGAACCTTTCATGACGAAATGAATGAGGGTTATATTCACTTCAAAGATAAGAAGAATATACGATATATGAAAAACAACAGTGATAAAAAAAGCGCTGAATTAATCAGCGCCGGATCATTATTTATATAATGGGGTTTTCTTTCCCGATGGAATCACATAATTCTTTGGTGGCGGAGATGCCACTTTCCCTGATTTTACGACAGGAGAACGACCATTTGTAGCTGTGTAATTCACTCTTTTCTGTTTTACTCCTACAGGATAATTTGTTGCGGATTGGCCGGTACTGCATCCGGAGAGTAATACAACAGAGATTCCAAAAATCAAAAGTGTGCCTATGGTTCGTACGGTTTTCATAATTGATTCCTTATTATTTCGACGCTCACAAATATGCATTAAATTTTCTGAATATAAAAATATTCTTATCATTTGAACGGCAGGTTGCAAATGTTTGTTGCATCTGAAATCGTATTTATCGAACCTTTTAATGTGAAATACGTTAAAGAAACCAAAAACCATAACTATGGCAAATAAAATAATGGATCCTATCGGAAGGTTAATGGGCCTCCGGTATAAGTCTCACCCCTGGCATGGTGTTGATATTGGTGATAATGCCCCGGACACCGTGATGTCTTTTATTGAAATGGTACCTACCGACACGGTGAAGTATGAGGTAGATAAGATCAGCGGATATCTTCGTATCGACCGTCCGCAGAAGTATTCAAATGTTGTACCTGCGCTCTACGGTTTTATCCCGCAAACCTTCTCCGGAAGCAGAGTAGCAAAGTACTGTATGGAAAAAACCGGACGAAAAGATTTGCTGGGAGATGGAGACCCGATCGATATCTGTGTGCTTACAGAGAAAACTATCCCTCACGGAGATATTCTTGTTAAATCAAGACCTATCGGCGGCTTTCGGATGCTGGATGGTAATGAGGTTGATGATAAGCTGATTGCCGTGCTGGAAAATGATACCGTTTATGGCGGATACGCATGTATCAAAGACCTTCCTGAGATGGTTGTGGAACGGTTAAAACACTACTTCCTTACATACAAAGACCTGCCTGGACAAGAGAGTGATGTGGAAATTACAGATGTTTACGGAGCTGATGAAGCCCGCGATGTGATTCGATACTCAATGGAGGATTATGTCAGGAAATTTGATAAACTCGATTCCGTGCTTTCTGATGTATAAAAATGCTTGCTATTTGGCTGGTATTGTATTACCTTTGAATAACTTAATGAATCTGAAAGT
>PKSY01000099.1 GCA_002869405.1 Marinilabiliales bacterium | reverse complement strand
TGCTGGAGCTTGCAGTAGATGCTGCTCAGAAGCGCGCCAGCCTCGGTGAAATCTCCGATGCTTGTGAAAATGTTTATGGAAGATATAAAGCTGTGATACGTTCTATTTCAGGAGTTTACTCCTCAGAATCAGCGAATAACGAGTCCTTTAAGAAGGCATGCCAACTGGCAGATGAGTTTGCTGAAAAAGAGGGCCGTCGCCCAAGGATTATGATCGCGAAGATGGGTCAGGATGGCCACGACCGCGGTGCGAAAGTGGTTTCCACAGGTTATGCCGACATCGGATTCGATGTGGATATCGGACCGCTGTTCCAGACTCCTGAAGAGGCTGCCAAGCAAGCTGTTGAAAACGACGTGCACATACTTGGTGTTTCGAGCCTTGCAGCAGGTCACAAAACCCTGGTACCTCAGGTGATCGAAGAGCTTAAGAAGCTTGGTCGCGAGGACATCATGGTGATCTGTGGTGGTGTAATTCCAGCCCAGGACTATCAATTCCTGTACGACGCAGGTGTTGTAGCGGTATTCGGCCCCGGAACCAAGATTCCTGATGCCGGTATCAAGATGCTGGAAGTGCTGCTTGCGGCGTTTGAATAAAATATAAACGTAATGTTTGTCAGACCCGTCAGGTTTCAAAAACCTGACGGGTCTTTTAGTATCCTCCTCAGCCTTGGCGAAGGAGGATAGCCGGTGCCTTCGGCTGCGCTCAGGCACCTTCTGGTTTATCCCCCCCTAAATCCCCCCAAGGGGGGACTTTTCTCTTTGAGAACCGGGTATTATATTTTGAATCTCATATCTTTTCGTAAACATTTTCTTTTTTGAACTCTGCGCCCTTATTCCCCCTTGGGGGTTTCTATTGAGATGTAACCGCTATGCGGTTGACTACGAGATTGATATCACCATTGCTCTTTGAGCCACAATCATTATAATTTAACGAAGTCCCTGAAGTTGTTTTTATCAACTAATACACTTTTTGCATCATACGTTTCAGTAAAAGTCTTTGGCAAACGATGACTTTTCCGGGCATTCCATTTGAATTCGAAACCTGTGATAACTCCATCTTGCTCCTCCACAAAGTCCACTTCCTGCTGCTGTTTGGTGCGCCAGAAATACATCTTTGCAAAAGTGTCTTTGTAAAGATTCTGTTTTTGCCGCTCTGAAACAAGAAAGTTTTCCCACAAAGCACCTTTATCCTGTCGTATGTCCAAAGGAGAAAAATTTCCAATAATCATGTTTCTTATACCGTTATCATAGAAATATATCTTCTTGTTTCGTTTAATTTCGTTTCGGACGTTTCTGCTAAAGCTATTTAACCTAAATAGGACATACCCTTTCTCAAGAATATCGATGTATTTTTGGACAGTGATTTTGTTTATACCAATAATCTGCGATAGCTCATTGTAATTAACTTCGCTGCCCATTTGTAATGCCAGCGCTTGTAACAGATTTTCCAAAACTTCCGGTTTACGAATATCTGAGAAAGCTAATATATCGCGATATAAGTAACTGTTAACAAGATTTTTCAATGTCTCTTTTTCTCTCCCCTGATTGTTGATAATCTCAGGGTAGAAGCCATATAATAAGCGGTTAATCAGTTGTTGTTCAGATTTAATATAACCGATGGAATTTTCATACTCTTCCCACGAGATGGGAAACATTTCATACTCCCATTTTCTCCCTGTTAATGGTTCATTGAGTTCATTGCCCAAATCGAAAGAAGAGGAACCACTAATAAATAGTTGCGTCTCTTTCATTTGATCAGTGATAATTTTCAATGTTAAACCAATTCCCGGAATTCTTTGAGCTTCATCGATAAAGACATATTGGTGTGCTCCGATGATTGTTCTGATCTGCTCTGTTGTGGGATTTGTCAGACTGTTTCTCGTTGCCGGGTCATCGGCATCCAGAAAGAGGAAATCTTTTTCATGAAGAATTTTTTTCAGCAAAGTAGTTTTTCCAACTTGTCTGGCTCCCACAAGTACGATGGCCTTGCCGGTGTCTATTTTGTCAATGATACGACTCTCTAATGTCCTCTCTATCATTTTTTGCTATAAAGATACGGAAAAATTAGCATAATGACTAAAGGTTATGTTTTTTGGTCATTATGGTGGGGCCGGGCGGGCTTCCCGCTTGTAGTCCCCTTGTGCGTGGCGTTTTTGGCCGACAGGGGGCACCTCCGCGCCCTCTACATTAACTCCAACAATCTAAACTGCACCCTGCACCGATCCAGATTATGCCCCTCCCTCGCTACCTTGAAATAGACGTCACCATTGAGGTGGTCGGTGAGGAAGCGGAGGCCGATGATGAAGGTCATGATTTTACCGCCGAAGCGGAGGTGCTCTTTTTCACCGTCGGTGAGAATGTCTCCAAGCTCTTCCATGTAGCCTTTGTGCAATGCTTCGAAGATCTCTTGCCGGAAGATGACTTTGCTGAGGTCGTGTTCGTCCTCGGCGGCAGGGCTGAGGAAGGTGCGCATCATGTCGCCGAAGTCGTAGAGGACGCTGCCGGGCATGATGGTGTCCAGGTCCACCACGGCGATGCCTTTGCGGGTAGTATTGTTGAAGAGCACGTTGTTAATCTTGGTATCGTTGTGGGTGATGCGGATGGGAATGTCGCCACTCTCCAACAGCGCTTCCAGCTTATCGGCAAAATGGCGGTGCTGCTCCACAAATTCCAGCTCTGCTTGGCAGCTTTGTGCTCTTCCTGCGGCATCTTTTTGTAGTGCTTCATCGTACTGCTGCAGCCGCCAACTCAGACTGTGGAAGTCGGGGATGGTTTCAATGAAACCTTCGGTGGGAAGGTTTGCCAGATGGCGTTGGAAGTAGGCATAGGCTTTGGCAGCCTCATAGGCCTGCTCTGCGGTCTCTACCACATCCACCGAGTGCGAATCTTTCACATAGTTCATTACACGCCAGTAGTTCCCCTCTTCATCCACATGGTGGTAGCTGTTCTCCTTGGCGGGATACAAACGGATCTCCTCAAATCGGTTTTCACCGTTCTCT
>PKSY01000145.1 GCA_002869405.1 Marinilabiliales bacterium | reverse complement strand
ATTTTTGTCCGAAAGAGAGCCGCACGGCGGTGCAGCTTTACTGTCAGAGATATGTCAAATAATCACAATGATTATTTGTTGATGATTGCAGCCTGAGCAGCAGCCAGACGTGCGATAGGCACGCGGAATGGAGAACAACTTACGTAGTTCATTCCAACTCTGTGGCAGAACTCTATAGAGCTTGGCTCACCACCATGCTCACCACAAATACCTACTTTGAGGTTTGGATTCGTGCTGCGGCCTTTCTCAACACCCATCTTCACAAGCTGTCCTACACCTTCCTGGTCGAGAACCTGGAATGGGTCGTGCTTGAGGATGTTCTTCTCAAGATATACAGGCAGGAATTTACCGGCATCATCTCTTGAGTATCCGAAAGTCATCTGTGTAAGGTCATTGGTACCGAAGCTGAAAAACTCAGCACTCTCAGCGATCATGTCTGCAGTAAGTGCTGCACGGGGAATCTCAATCATGGTACCTACCATGTGATCAACAGTATCGTTTCGCTCTTCAAATACTTTAGCGATTGTTTCGCGAACGATCTGTTCCTGCATCTTCATCTCTTCCAGTGTACCTGTGAGAGGAATCATGATTTCAGGATGTGCGTTGATACCTTTTGCTTTGAGGTTCAGCGCAGCTTCGATGATAGCACGTGCCTGCATCTCAGAGATTTCAGGGTATGTGTTACCAAGACGACAGCCACGGTGACCGAGCATTGGGTTGAATTCTGCAAGGTCGTGAACTTTCTGCTTCACCTGTTCTACAGATATTCCCATCTCTTCAGCCATCTCCTGCTGGTTTTTCTCTTCGTGAGGTACGAACTCATGCAGAGGTGGGTCGAGCAGACGAACTGTTACAGGGAGATCCTGCATAGCTTCGAAAATACCTTCGAAATCTTCACGCTGGTAAGGGAGAATCTTCGCGAGTGCATCACGACGACCTGCTTCATCATCCGCAAGGATCATCTCACGCATTGCTTTGATACGTTCACCTTCGAAGAACATGTGCTCTGTACGGCAAAGACCAATACCCTGAGCACCAAAGTTACGTGCTACTGTTGAATCGTTTGGTGTATCGGCATTGGTGCGAACAAGAAGTTTGGAGTGCTTGTCAGCCAGTTCCATCAGCTCACCAAAGTATCCGCTTAATTCAGGATCGATAGTTTTAACGTGGCCTTCATATACCTGACCGGTAGAACCATTCAGCGACATCCATTCACCTTCCTGATAAGTTTTTCCGTCAACGGTAAGTGTTCTTCCTTTATAGTCAACTTTAATAGAACCGGCACCTGATACACAGCATTTACCCATACCGCGAGCAACAACTGCAGCGTGCGAGGTCATACCACCGCGAGCGGTAAGGATACCATTGGCGTTGTTCATACCTTCAAGATCTTCTGGAGAAGTTTCAACGCGAACGAGGATTGTGTTTTCAAATTTTGTGGCTTCGTCAGCATGGAAAATAATCTGACCGGTTGCAGCACCCGGAGATGCAGGAAGTCCTTTTGTTATTACAGTTGCCTCGGCAAGAGCCTGTTCCTCAAATACAGGGTGAAGGAGCTCATCGAGTTTATTTGGCTCAACGCGGAGAAGTGCAGTTTCGGCATCAATCATACCTTCTTTGAGCATTTCCATAGCGATACGTACCATAGCCGCACCGGTACGTTTACCGTTACGGGTCTGGAGCAGCCAGAGTTTACCTTCCTGGATGGTGAACTCGAGATCCTGCATGTCTTTGTAATGCTGTTCGAGTTTTTCCTGAGTTTCGTCAAGTTGCTTGTAAAGCTCAGGCATAGCTTCTTCGAGAGAAGGGAATTTGGCAGCACGCTCTTCTTCAGTAACGTTTGCCAGCACAGCCCAACGCTGCGAACCTTCTTTAGTGATTTGCTGTGGAGTACGGATACCGGCCACAACGTCTTCACCCTGTGCATCAATGAGGTATTCACCGTTGAAAATGTTTTCACCTGTACCTGCATCACGTGTGAAAGCCACACCTGTAGCAGAACCTGCACCCATGTTACCAAATACCATTGCCTGTACGTTAACGGCAGTACCCCATTCGTGAGGAATACCTTCAAGCTTACGGTAAAGGATTGCGCGGTCGTTATTCCAGCTGTCGAATACAGCAATTACAGAACCCCAGAGCTGTTCCCATGGATCTGTCGGGAAGTCTTTACCGGTTTGAGCTTTAACAGCAGCTTTAAAACGGGCAACGAGTTCTTTAAGATCTTCAACAGTAAGATCAGTATCTAATTCAACGCCTTTCTCTTCTTTCATCTCGTCGATGAGTACTTCGAAAGGATCGTGTTCTTCTTTAGAAGCTGGTTTCATACCCATAACCACGTCACCGTACATCTGTACGAAACGGCGGTAAGAATCCCATGCAAAACGTTCATTACCTGATTTTCTGGCGATGCCGGCAACAGCGTCGTCATTCAGACCGAGGTTAAGAACAGTGTCCATCATACCGGGCATTGAAGCACGTGCTCCTGAGCGAACAGATACGAGAAGCGGGTTCTCGCTGTCACCAAACTTAGCATCCATGATGGTTTCCTGTTTTGCGATCGCAGCTTCTACTTCGTCTTTAAGCATTTCGATAACTGCTTCCCTGCCGAGCTTGTTGTAGTCGGTACAAACTTCGGTAGTAATTGTGAAACCCGGAGGAACGGGTACACCGATAAGATTCATCTCCGCCAGGTTGGCACCTTTACCACCCAGCAAATTTTTCATGTCCGCTTTACCTTCTGCTTCTCCGGCACCGAAGGTATAGACATTCTTGCGATTCATTTCCTGATTCATTAGAATCCTCCTTTTATTATTAATATAAGATGTTGTTAATCAACGTTATAGCGCTAATGCGACATTAAGAACGCAAATATATGAAATTTCATAGGAATTTGATTAATAAATTGTTAATCACTTCACCATAATTGTATGCAATCGTTTGATGAAAAAAAAGTTTCCGACAAATGGGTTCATTTTTGCCTGTTTTTGCATTAACAGAAAATTGATGCAAAATGAATATTATGAAAGAAAAAACAGTTTTTATTAAGGGAATTTACAATTATTGTAATCGCTGGTGTGAAAGATGCCAATTCACTGAAAATTGCGCAAATAACAATCCCGGAGATAGTTTCAATCTTGTGAAAAATGGCTCCGGGAACAATGGTGAAGATAGCGGGAACGCTGTTGAAAATGAAAACTTTGATGCAATACTGGACCTTTTTGAATTCATTATGAATGAAACCGGTATTGAAATGGAAGTGATACCACTGGAAGTAAATGACACCTCCGGCAAGCTTCCTGACATGAAAAAGATGATGAAGCATCCGTTGTATATGCAGGCTGTGACATGTTATGATATGATGATGGATTGGCAAAACAACAACAGAATAGTTTTTGATGAAATATATTTGGAAGAAATTCAGAAAAAAATGCCTGTGGATGAAAAGTTTAAAGGTGCCATGGAGGTAATACGGTGGAATCGCACTGTTTTACTCTCAAAAACTTATCGTGCCCTTTCCGATGAGAGTGACTCTGCCAAAGTAATTATGACTGACGCCAATGGAAGCCTGAAAGTAGTGCTGATCGCCATTGATGATTTGTTTGATGCCTGGTGTAAATTGCTTAGTATCCTTCCGGAAGCAGAGAATAATATTCTGGATATCCTGCAGCATCTCACCATTTTAAAGGATCAGATAAGGGTTAAATATCCTTTGGCAGAGAAATTTAAAAGACCGGGGTTTGATGGTTAAACTGGTTTTTTGGAGAACGGAGAATTCATCGTGTCCCAGAATTCTAAATAGTTTATCTGTTTCATTTGGATGAAAAAATTATTAAGTTTGCCCGGCTACAAAAACCATAATTCAATGAACAATGTATTTGGAATCCGGCATGAGGATAAATATGCACTGGAACGCAGAGTTGCAATAACTCCTGCCCACCTTGAGAACCTTGTGAAAAAGGAAGGCCTGAAGGCTTTCGTACAAGCATCACCTAAAAGGGTTTTTACTGATGATCAATATATAAATGCAGGTGCTGAGGTCGTCGATGATCTTGGTAATTGTGATGTGATTTTTGGTGTGAAAGAGATGCCAATATCATTTTTTGAAAAAAATAAAACCTACATCTTCTTTTCTCATGTTATAAAAGGCCAGCCCTATAATATGCCGATGCTGAAGCATATGATGGATTATGGTGTCAATCTTATTGATTATGAAAAGGTTGAAGATGAGATGGGCCGAAGACTTATCTTTTTTGGCCGTTTTGCCGGTCTCGCAGGGATGATTAACAGCCTTTGGTCGCTGGGAATGAGGTATGAGAAATTAGGAATTGATACCCCATTTAAAACGTTGAAACAATCCCATAAATATGCTTCTCTGGAAGATGCCAAAAAAGCCATTTCATGGGTTGGGATGAAAATTGCAGAAAACGGGCTTCCAAAAGAGATTACACCTTTAACTTTCGGTGTAACAGGTTATGGAAATGTATCAAAGGGAGCCCAGGAGATATTGAATTTATTGCCAATAATGGAAATTTCACCTGAACAGTTATTGAAATTACAGGAACAGGATAACCTTCCGGATAATGTAGTATACAAAACTGTTTTCATGGAGAAAGATCTTTCGGTACATAAAGAGACACCTGAGAATTTTGAGCTGCAGAATTACTATCAGCACCCTGAAGAGTATGTGAGTGCTTTTGAAAAATATATTCCGCATATTTCCTGTTTGATGAATTGTATGTACTGGGATGACCGTTATCCCAGAATTGTTACAAAGTCTTATCTGAAGGAGCTTTATAAAGATGGTAATCCGAAACTTACTGTTATTGGTGATGTGACTTGTGATCCTGATGGATCCATCGAGTGTACGCACAAAGGAACTGAAATTGAAGACCCGGTTTTTGTTTACAATCCTGCGACAGGAGAACCTGAAAGCGGATTTGAGGGTAATGGTGTATTGGTTATGGCCGTGGATATTCTTCCCAGCGAGTTGCCGAAGGAGGCATCTGAGGCTTTCAGTAATGCACTGAATCCTTACCTGAAAAATATTGTGACCTGTGATTACACACAACAATTCGAAGCACTTGCACTTCCTGCCCCGATAAAAAGGGCAATGATTTTGCATAAAGGAAAACTTACTCCGGATTATGAGTATATAGAAGAGTATTTGTAAAATATAGTTTTGGGATTTGTGTTTGCGCGCTTGACTTTTGTTGGGCGCGTTTTTTTATTTATATTGAATCTAAATTTTATCTCAGGTATCTTTAGAAATCGAAAAACCTGCGGTGTTTATTTTATCAGAATAATCCTGATTAATGTTGAAACCATAAAGAATTATGTAACGTATATTGACTGTATTTATATATGTGCATTGGCCTAACCAGCAATGCTTTTTTATTGAAATCAAACCTGTTTGCATATGATTCGGAATTTTACCCCGTCAAAGTCGAGATTTGCTGTTCAGATCCCCTTTGTATTTGTATTGATTGCAGTATTATTATTACTGAATGTAAAAAACGCTTCTGCTCAGAACTGTACAGTGAACGCAGGAGTTCCTGAAACAATCTGCGCCAATGAACAGATGTATCTGGATGGTTCAAAAACCGGTCTTTTTTCCGGTAGTGGTGAGACTTTATGGACACAGGTTGGCGGACCAACGGTAACAATTGCAGATCCGTCAAGTTTATATACGGAGGTGACAAATTTTCTTGGTGGCAATACCTACACCTTTCGTCTCTCATCTACTTGTGAGGATGGATCTTTCATATACCAGGATGTTCAAAAGACAGTACTGCCTGTAAGTAATGCTGATGCCGGGACAGATGCAACTTACTGCCCCACAGATGCGGCTACACTTGATGGAAATACACTTCTGTCAGGTGAAACAGGTTTATGGAGTGGCTGGACAACGGGAAGCCATGGTATTACGGTTAATAATCCTACTTCACCTACATCATCCCTGTCTTTTAATGCTTCAAGATCCGGTTCTGTAACGCTGACCTGGACAGTTACCAATGCAAACGGGTGTAACTCTTCAGATCAGGTAGTTATTACAAACCGGGGTGGTCAGCCAATAAGTGCAGGCGATGATTTCTCATTGTCGCACTGCTACTCCAGTACTCAGCAAACAAGATTGAACGGATCATATGCAGGTAGTGGCATCGACGGACAAATTGGAACATGGAGTATTATATCCGGTCCAAATATTCCAAATATCAGTAATGTTAATGTACGCAATACCTGGGTGACAAACATGATCCAGGGAACATATATTTTCCGTTGGACTGTCTCAGGACCCTGTGTCAGTGGATATGATGAGGTTACTGTTACCGTTCCTGCTCCTACAGCAGATATCTCAGCGGCCAATGCCGGAGCAGATCAGCTCTTCTGTGATCCTTCAATTTCATCTACTGTATTAAGTGGTAATAACCCCGGATACATCAATGAAACGGTTTTATGGGAGAAAATTTCCGGTCCTGATCCTGTTACTATTGTAAGCCCTAACAGTCCTGTTACACAGGTTTCAGGCCTTGACGGATCATCTACATATGTTTTCAGATATACCATAAGCAATAGTGTTACCAGCTGTTTCTCAACGAATAATGTTGAGGTTTCATACTATCCCAATCCACCGGCAATATCAATTGATGTTACCGGTGATCAGATGTTTACCGGTTGTGATGAGGATTTTATTGAGATTCCTTTCACCGCCTCAGGATCTGGAGTTACACAGTATCGTATTGTCAGTGGACCAGTTACTGCCGGGTTAACATATCCCACTGACTGGCAGGATGTGGGTTCTTCACCTGTTACCGTTTCTGGTTTAACAAGCATAGGTGTTTATAATGTCCAGTTACGTCGACATACAACTGTTGGTGTATCCTGTGGCAGCGTTTATGATGATATCAACGTCATCACTTCAATAGCCCCGACTCTTTCCAATGCCGGAACTCCACAGATTCTCAATTGTAATGTAAACTCATCTACTCTTGTTGCCAATGATCCGGAGATTGGAACCGGAACATGGTC
Organism: Marinilabiliales bacterium; assembly: GCA_002869405.1. GTDB lineage: Bacteria > Bacteroidota > Bacteroidia > Bacteroidales > BM520 > BM520. The sequence continues at coordinate 5,586 of PKSY01000145.1, read as the reverse complement.
GCAGGTAAGTGGCCCGACAACTGTAACTTTGGCTGATCCTACCGCACGAGTACTTCATATTACAAATTTGGATAATGGATTGTACACTTTTAGGTGGTTAATTACGGGTGGCCCCAACTGTCCTGAGGAAACAGATCAGACTACTGTACTTGTAGCTGACCAAATACCTACTCAGGCATCTCCCGGTGCAGATCAGACGATCTGTTTCGGATCTCCATTCTTTCTTGAGGCAGATCCACCGGCATTTATCTTTGAACAAGGTACATGGAGTACTACTGCCAGTAGTGTCTCTTTTGTCAATGAAAATTCTCCAACCACAGAGGTGCTGGGAATGGCGGATAATACAACATATACTTTTACCTGGACGATTGAAAATGGATGTGGAACAACATCTTCAGATGTTGAAATCACAACAACGGATTCTGAGGGACCCATAGCCTCAGATGCCGGTCCTGACCAATGTCTTCCATCAGGAACAACAGCATTTACAATGAGTGGTAATGACCCGAGTCCCGGAACCGGTACATGGGTTCAGCTTACCGGACCTGTAACTGTTACCATAACAAATAGTAGTTTGCAAACCACAACCATGTCAGATGCTTCCGATGGAATATACACTTTCGAATGGCAGATAAATAGCGGTGGATGTTCTCCTACCCGCGATACAGTATTAATAACCATCGATCAGGAAGTGACTCAGGCAAATGCCGGACCTGACCAAAATGTATGTGGGTCAACAGCTACATTGTCTGCGAATACTGCATCTGTTGGTACCGGCGAATGGGCTCAGATATCAGGTAATGCAGGTGTTTTAATTGCCAATACTGCCTCTGCTACCACTGAAGTTTCAAACCTCGTTCCCGGGGTTTATAATTTCACATGGACTATTACCATCGGAGCATGTTCAGATGCAGATACTGTAAAACTCTTTGTTTCTGATGAAGTGCCATCTGTTGCAGATGCCGGCGTTGACTTCGGCGTCTGCGGATTAAGCACGGCAACCATGAGTGCTACCGCCCCAACAATAGGTAGCGGATCCTGGTCTGTGGTGAGTGGCCCCAATGCCCCCTCATTTACAACTCCTTCATCTCCAACTTCTGAAGTCACCGGATTAATAACCGGTAGTTATACTTTCAGATGGACAGTGACAGGCGGAGTTTATTGTCCGCCAACATCAGATGATGTGGAAGTTACTGTAGTCCGTTTGGCTGATGCCGGAAGTGATCAGAGTTACTGTGAAGATATCTCATCCGTATTACTTACCGGAACGGTTGCAAGTAACGGTACCTGGACACAGTCGGGTACAACACCTGCTGTGGCAACCATAACACCATCATCACAAAATACAGCCATTGCCTCCGGGTTATCAGTTACCGGAGTTTATACCTTTAAATATACAATCTCTGCAACCGGTTGTACCTCTTCTGATGTAATGACTGTAACACTATACGACCCGCCATCAACAGCAAATGCAGGTGTTGATGTGGAGGTTTGTGATCTTACAACCCTTACGATGAGTGCGGAAACACCTGTATTTGGAACAGGTACCTGGAGTAAGCTGTCAGGACCTTCAGGTGGCTCATTTACAAATGCGAACGACCCGAATACAACCTTTACAGGTGCTGTCCCGGGGATATATGTGTTCCAGTGGGAAGTGGCTAATTTTACATGTAGTAATGCTGACCAGGTGCGATATACCAATTACGATTCGCCTTCAATTGCCGCGGCCGGTGATGATCAGGACCTTAACTGTCTTGATTATGCTGTGATGGATGCAAATCTTCCGGCAGTTGGGCTTGGAACATGGACAATAGAAAGTCCTGTGCCTGCCGGTAGTACACCTGTAATAACTTCTCCAATCTTACCAAATACATCAATTACCGACCTTTTACCAAATACATATCCTGCAACATATAACTTCAAGTGGACGATTTCCAATGGCCCCGTATGTGCAACTTCATCTGATGTTGTGGCTGTTACTGTTCAGGAAAGCCCGACTCCTGCTGAGGCCGGATCCGATCAGATACTGTGTGATGCAGTGAGTGTGACTCTGGCTGCCACACCTGTAACCACAGGTTCGGGAACATGGCTGGTGCTAAATAAACCTGTAACGGCTTCAGATCCGGTTTTTGATGATATCCATGCTCCGGATGCAGAAATGTCGCTGCTCTCATATGGTGAATATGAATTGAAATGGTTAACAGAAACCTCATTCTGTACCTCAAGTGATGTAGTGTTGATTCAAAATAATGAACCTCCAACAACTGCAGATGCTTCCGGAACAACAACGGAAGTGTGTCATTATCAGCCGTTAAATCTGGTTGGAAATACACCGCTGGCCGGAACAGGCGAGTGGAGTCAGATATCCGGTAATCTGGTAGTAATTCTTAATCCGACAAGCCCGACAACAGGTGTTGTAGGTGAAGATGTTGGAACATACCAGTTTAAGTGGGCTATTACGAATGGTAATGCTTGTGCTACAAGTAGTGATGTGGTTACAGTCACCGTGAACGAAATACCTACTCAGGCACTTGCCGGTCCGGATCAGATATTATGTCATACTGAATCGGCTACCCTTGCCGGAAATGTGGTCACAGCATCCGATGTTACAGGTGAATGGACTGTGTACAGTAAACCATCCGGAGCTTCAGATCCGACTTTTAGCAATGCAAATCTCAATAATTCAGAAGTATACGGACTGGAGCCGGGTTCTCCCGGAATTTATGAGTTCCAGTGGTCACACTATACAGGTGGTGGCGCATGTATTACAACTGATGTAATGAAAATAACTGTCTGGGATGAACCAACACCCGCAAATGCAGGGACTAATATAGATTTATGTAACGAAACAGAAGCAACCATGAATGCTACACCTGCAACAGTAGGTACAGGAGAGTGGTCTTTCGTTAGTGGTCCCAATACCCCATCTATCACAACACCTTCCAGTCCAACCTCAACAATAACAGGACTTACAAATGGTACTTATACTTTCCGATGGACAACATCCAACGGAACATGTCCTGATGATACAGATGATGTTGTCGTTCAGAATAATACTGCTGTTGATGGTGGTGCTGATGATAGTATAATCTGTGAAGGAGGCTCTGTAACTCTTGATGCCAATGCTTCAGGAGGTGATGGCACATACTCTTATCAATGGCAGCAGGCGGATACTGATTGTTCAGGAACATGGAGTAATCTTATTGGTGAAACAGGAGATACCTATACAACACCTGCTCTGGCTACAACATCTTATTTCCGCGTGATTATTGATGATGGCGTTTGTGACCCATTCATCACCGACTGTGCTACAGTAACAGTGGTTAATGATCCCGGTATAAGTGTTAATCCTTCAGGCAATACGATTTGTGAAGGAGGAAACAGTACTATGAATGTAACCGCAACAGGTGGAACTCCTTCTTTATCATACCAGTGGCAATCTTCACCAAATGGAGTTGATACATGGTCGGATGTGGGAACAAATCAGAATTCCTATAACACCGGAGCATTGAATACCGACGGAAACTACTATTACAGAGTTCAGGTCAGTGCTTCCGGTATTGGGTGTACTACCATAACTTCATCTTCAGCTCTTATCACGGTTGTGGATGATGCTGTAATTTCTACTGATCTTTCTGACGTTACAATCTGTTCAGGTTCTACGCATACTTTTGATATTGATATTTCGGGTGGTACCGGAGATCTTACATATACATGGGAAGATTCACCAAACGGATCAAGTAGCTGGAATGCTGTTGGAACTGATTCTGATGTTTATACAACAGCAAGTCTGACAACCACAAGATATTACAGGGTTGGTATTACTCAGGCCGGCTCAGGGTGTGATGCACTTAACTCTAATGAAGCTCAGGTGGAAGTTCCAAGAATTACAACACAACCCTCCAATGCAGAGATTTGTAATCAGGGTATAGCCTCATTTACCGCTGACGCAATAAGTGGTTCATCAACTCTGGACTGGGGATGGGAATATTCTTCAGACAATGAGACTTTTAATCCGGTAGTAAACGGAACACCTGCAGGAGCAGTTTATACCAATTCTGACACAAGAATACTAACTGTTAATCAGGTCTCAGCTGAAGGGACACACTATTATCGGGCTGTAGCACAGGTCTCAAATCCTGTTTGTGCTGATCTGGTATCCAATTCTGCTATACTTGAGGTTAAAGCCGATCCTGTTATCGGTACGCAACCTGCTGGTGCAACAATCTGTGAAGGTTCAACACACACTATGAGCGTTGTTGCTTCCGGAGGAACACCCACACTTGATTACCAATGGCAATATCACAATGGTACTACATGGGTTAATGCCCCCGGTACAAATGATCAGGCAACATATACTACAGTTGCCTTGACGGAAGACACTGATTTTCATGTTTTGATAAGTGCAACCGGGAGTGGTTGTGACCCAATAACCTCAAGTGATGTTACCGTAGTGGTAAACAACCTTACTCCGGGTACAATTGGTTCAGATGAGACGATATGTGAAGATTTTCAGCCCTCGGCCTTTACAAATGAGACATCAGCAACACATGATGGAACATTATCCTACCAATGGGAAGTATCTACAACCAACGGATCATCAGGATTCGCTGAAATTTCAGGTGCAAATGCCGCTACTTATACTGAGCCTTCAGACCTTACAACAACAACATGGTATCGAAGAAAAGCAACTTCAAGCTTAAATGGTCTTGATTGCTTTAAATACTCAAATGTGATTCAAATTACTGTTAACCCCACACCAACGGTAGTACAACCACTTGACCAGGTGAAATGTAACGGTACTTCGACCAACCTGATTGATTTTACCGGAACACCGGGGACAGTTTACTTTGATTGGGTGAATAATACCACATCAATAGGTCTCGCAGCATCCGGAACCGGAGATATCAGCTCATTTACTGCTACTAATGCAGGTACCGCACCTGTGGTTGCTACCATTACTGTAACTCCAAAAACAAATGACGGAACTTTGTGTACCGGAAGTGATGCGATTTTTACTATTACCGTTAACCCAACACCGGATGTGGATGCTGTATCGAATCAAACGCTTTGTAATGGTGCTACAACCAGTGCGGTGAGTTTTTCAGGTGCTGTGCCCGGAACAGTCTTCCGCTGGACAAATAATACTACATCAATTGGTCTTGCTGCAAGCGGAAATGGTGATATCAGTGCTTTCACAGCTGTTAATACCGGTAATACTCCTGTAACAGCAACTATTGAAGTGACTCCTGAATATACCAATGCCGGTTTGACTTGTTATGGTACACCAACCTCATTTACAATTACAGTAAATCCAACTCCTTATTTTACCAGTACACTTACTCCTCCCTCAATATGTGATAATACAACATTCTCATACACACCGACAACAAATGTGTCCGGAGTACCTATTACTTTTAACTGGACCAGAGCAGCCGTATCAGGGATATCTCCGGCAACAGGAAGTGGAACAGGGAATCCAAATGAAACACTTGATAATACTACGAACTTTGACTTGAATGTTACTTATGTCTATTCGATTGAAGCAGGTGGTTGTTCCAGCCCGACATCTTCGGATGTTGTTGT
>PKSY01000060.1 GCA_002869405.1 Marinilabiliales bacterium | reverse complement strand
TATGAATGGACAAACCAACAACCAAAAACTGTTAACCAAAAACCGATAACCGTTAACAGACAACAGACAACAGACAACCGATAACCGACAACAGACAACCGATAACCGCCACCCGCCAACCAATAACACAAAAAACGATTACTCCCTTAACGTCTTCAGAATCTTATATGTATCTGTACCTCCGTTATGCGTTACCTCCAACAAATAGATTCCCTTTGCTAAACCCTGTAAATCAAAGGTTTCTGAGGTGCTGTTCGGAATGATTCTATCTGAAAGAATTGCTCCACTCATTGAAACCAGGCGTATTCTTCGGATTTCATCTGCCTCAACAACCACAAAGTCAGAAGAAGGATTGGGATAAATTTGAACCGTTTTTTCTACCACATCATCAATAGCTGTGGCAACCTGAGGCATCATCCTGAAATTCACAGGAACTACAAACTCCGGATCGACCACATCATTGCTGCGAATTACTATTGATGCTGTCATCAAAGTATCTTCCATGATCGCATTAAGGCGTATCGTAAGTGTATCACTGTCGAGTGGTGTTGTGGTGCTGAAGGAGCTGCCAACTATACTAATCCATCCCGGAGGAGGGGTAGTGGCAAGGTCGTAAATCACCACCTTGTCGCGCGGCTCATCCACATCAAAAAAGCTCTTTTGTAAAGCTCCTGCAACGAGTTTATTCTCCTGCCAGTCCGGCGAAAGAAACAGTGCTTCCGGTGTATCGGGGGCGTTAGGGTCACCGCTGAGGTTGATGCCATCAAAAGCCACCTCGCTAAAACCTCCGCTCTCCGGATCAAGTCGCACTATGCGGATATTATCCGCTTCCTGAGCAATAGCCCATAAGTAAGGGCCTCCCGGTGACCATTTGTCCCATGCCAGACCTTCAATTTCCAGCGGAATCACAAAGAAGTTAATCTCATCACCCTCTTTGTTGATCTCCTTAATGGCACCATTACCATTTCCCATAAAGAAATGCTCCTCGTCAGGATCATAGGCAAGGGCATCAGCCGAGAAACTCAGCTTGGGATAGTTTGCCGTTATGCCACCAGAGGAGATATCATACTCCGCAATGGTATATGTATCAGCACCATAAATTTTCTCTCCGTCAGAAGCGATGGAGCGCCACCCGGAACCAAATCCACTGTAAAAAGTTTTAGTCTCCAGCAGTGTTGATCCGTCAGCAGATATCTTATACAGCCTGAACTGGTCATCATAAAACACAGAAGTACTGATCCAGATAGCGTTATCTGCCCATGCAATGCCTCTGCTGCGGCTGTTTGTATCAGGGTAAAGCAGTGAGGCATCAAAGGATGAGAGCACATCTCCGGGAACTGCTCCTGTGGCATTGGGATACTCCGTCTGAGCTTTCCAGTTGAGGTCATAATCTCCGTTGATATTACTGATAACGATATCAATATCAATGCTGTCGCCCGGCATCAGGTTGTTCTGAATCGATTCCGGCGTAACTGAAATTTGCGGACCGGGAACCATTTCCGTATCTATATTATACAGTACCAGCCAGTCGAGCAGATCGTTATTTTGCTGATAGGAAGAGCCATGAAGTCCCGCCAGCACTGTTTTGCCCGGGATTGCCTCTGTGGTGATGGTGGCGCCAAGTGCATAGTCCGCACCATAGGGTGCATTGGGTGCCATAAGCACACCTTCGAAGTTCACTCCTGTTAAGGTGCCGTTGGAGCTCTTCATCTGAAACGCCTGTGGACGCACATCATCCGGCGTATACTTCATCGACCAGATCCATAAATACGGACCAAAAGGCGATTCATCCTCCCACGACAAGCCACTCACGGGAAGGTCATTAATAAAACCTGCACTGGAGACGATTTCTCCGCTTCTGTCAATAGCATATATCACACTGGCATCGCCGCTCACCCAGAAAAGATCCTGTTCTGCATCATAGGCAAGGCCATTTTGGTAATAAAAAGGACCGGGGATTTTTACTCCGGTTTTTTGACCTGTGGTGATGTCAATCTGTCTTATGGTATCAATATCAGCAACATACAGAAAGCTGCCATCCCAGGCAAGATCTTTCCATCCGGCGAATTCAATGCCGTAACTATAGGTCTCCAGCAGTGAATCT
>PKSY01000042.1 GCA_002869405.1 Marinilabiliales bacterium | reverse complement strand
TTGTTGCGCTTAGGTACTAAATTTCAAGGAGCATACCATCTAAATACAAGGATAGAAAAGAGATAATTAACTATCTTAGCAAAGGATGATTATTGGAAAGAAAACAATAGTTGTGAACAGCAGAGCATTCACCAAACTTTTGGTGCTCATGGCACTCTGTTTATTTTTCAATGAAGCCTTTTCACAATATAGAAATCCATACTCATCCTACACACGGAGGTCAGGGTTTATTACAGGATACTCAGCACAGCAGATTTCAGATCAAATAGGCTTTGATGTGAAGTATCAGTACAAAACGGTATATTTTCAATATCAGTATTACAGGAAACTTGCAGGAGGTCGGACCTGGAACATAGATTTGCTTTTCCAGCCACAGGTCAACGTGAGCAGATACCGCTGGAGGTATTACATTGTTGAAGATTTGATAAGCATTGAAGCAGGCGTAAATGTGGGTATTTTATTAAGAAAAAATCTTTTTCGCGATTACTGCTCTGTGTATTTTCTTCCCGGCATCGGGCCACACTATATTTCAGGAGCGCCGGTGCGACAAAACAATGGATTTAACTTTTCCGATAATCTCCTTGCCGGAATCAATGTAAAGTTAGCACAAAAGATATACCTTGATTTTCGAACAGGAGTCCGTCATATCAGCAATGCACATCTTTTTCCACCAAATGGCGGATTAAATGCGGTTGTAATATCGGGTGGTATTATGATTTTTACGAGGGATCCGAGAAGGCGGCTTCCGGATTCAGTGTGGTGAAACAATGTAGAGACAATGCATGCATCGTCTCTACATGCATATTTTTATTTCAATACACCCATTTCTTTACCGATTTTTTCAAATGCGGCAATGGCCTTGTCGAGATGTTCACGTTCGTGAGCGGCAGAGAGCTGTACGCGAATTCGTGCTTCGCCTTTTGGTACTACCGGGAAGCTGAAACCAATTACATAAATACCTTCATCGAGGAGTTTTGCTGCGAAATCAGAAGCCAGCTTAGCATCATAAAGCATTACGGCGCAGATAGCAGATTTTGTAGGTTTGATATCGAAACCAATGGCGCTCATCTTCTCCATGAAGTACTCTGTGTTTGCGTGCAGCTTATCCTGGAGTTCATTTGTGGCACTCATCATCTCTACCATCTTGATTCCTGCTGCTGCTACCAGTGGAGGAATAGAGTTAGAGAAAAGATAAGGACGTGAGCGCTGACGCAGAATGTCGATAATCTCTTTTTTACCGGTTGTAAAACCACCGATAGCGCCACCAAAAGCTTTTCCTAAAGTACCTGTGATGATCTCACATTTTCCCTTGCAGTTGTAGAGTTCGGTAACACCGCGGCCGGTATGTCCAACAACACCGGCAGAGTGCGATTCATCAACCATAACCATTGCATCATATTTTTCAGCCAGCTCAAGGATTTTATCCAGAGGAGCCACATTCCCGTCCATCGAGAATACACCGTCGGTAACGATAAGGCGGAAGCGGTTTTGCTGAGCTGCCTTCAGCTGCTCTTCGAGGTCTTCCATATCAGCATTTTTAAAACGATAGCGGGCTGCTTTACACAGGCGTACACCGTCGATAATGGAAGCATGGTTTAATGAGTCGGAGATGATTGCATCTTCGGCGGTAAGCAGTGGTTCAAAAACACCTCCATTGGCATCAAAACATGCTGCGTAAAGGATAGTATCCTCTGTGCCGAAGAATTCAGCAATTTTCTGCTCCAGCTCCTTATGAATATCAGTAGTTCCGCAGATAAAACGAACGGAAGACATTCCGTAACCGTGCGAGTCGAGGGCAACTTTTGCTGCATCGATAAGCTGCTGGTTATTAGAGAGACCGAGATAGTTGTTGGCACAGAAGTTAAGTACCTTTTTGCCGGTACTTACTTCGATTTCTGCTCCCTGAGGAGAAACAATGATACGTTCATTTTTGAATGTACCTGCATCCTGAATGGCCTGAAGCTCATTGTGCAGGTGTTCCTGGAATTTTGTATACATGGTAGTGAGTTTTATTTTTGCTTTGAGGCAAAGGTATAATATTTAATGTTTTTAGGAATCATCTTCGCATGGCTGATTGGAAAAACTTGTTAAATTTGCTGCCGTTGACAGGATACACACAAAACCCTAAGTCATAAATATATGAAAAACATATTGGTAATAGGCTCGGCAGGGCAGATTGGCTCGGAGCTCACAGTGGAATTACGTAAACGTTATGGCAACGACCATGTGGTTGCCACTGATCTGGATCCTGCAAAGCTGACGGGTGATCTTAGTGCCGGACCAACGGCAGAACTAAACATCTGCGATGTGCAGAAACTGAATGATCTGGTAAAAGAGCATAAGATTGATACGATCTATAACCTTGCGGCACTTCTTTCGGCTGTAGCCGAAAAGAAACCACAGCTGGCATGGGAAGTAGGTCTGAACGGACATTTTGGTGTGCTCGAAGTAGCACGTGAAAACGGTTGTGCGGTATTTTTCCCAAGCTCAATTGGTGCTTTTGGTCCCAATACTCCACATAAGAATACTCCGCAGGATACTATTCAGCGTCCATGTACCATGTATGGTGTAACGAAAGTTGCCGGAGAACTTGCGAGTGATTATTACTTCAAGCGTTTTGGTGTGGATACCCGCGGAGTGCGTTACCCGGGAATCATCTCCAACGTAACTCTTCCCGGAGGCGGAACTACTGATTACGCTGTAGAGATCTATTATGAGGCAATTAAGACCGGCAAATTTGAGTGTCCTCTGGCAAAAGGTACATTTCTGGATATGATGTACATGCCGGATGCTATTGATGCAGCGATTGATATAATGGAAGCAGACCCCAGGCCTTTAAAGCACAGAAACTGTTTTAATATCTCTGCCATGAGCTTCGACCCGGAGATGATTGCTGCTGCAATTAAAAAGGTAATTCCTGCTTTTGAGATGACCTATAATGTTGAGCCCGTGAAGCAGACTATTGCCGACAGCTGGCCTGATAACATGGACGACAGTGCAGCACGTAAAGAGTGGGGCTGGAACCCAAAATGGAACCTCGAAAACATGACCGAAGATATGCTGAAGGTTATTGCGGAAAGACATAAGAGAGGGGAGATTTAATAAACGGTGCTCTCGGCCAACCTTCTTGCTCCTCTTTTGCCGGTGCTCTCGGCTACGCTCGAGCACCGAACGACACTGAAATTTAGAGCTGACAGGTTTTGGAAACCTGTCAGCTCTCTCAAATAGAGACCGTCTCATTTGTTTGGGGCGGTTTTTTTGTATCCACCGGAGCTTTCGCGGATAACCCGTTTCTCCTTCGGTAAACCTTTGGAGGATAAAAAAAACCCGTCAGGTTTTCGGAACCAGACGGGTTTCAATATTGTATAACGTCGATGACTATTCGTCGTCTTCCTGCTGTGCAGCGTATTCTTTGAGAAGCTTGTCCTGTACGTCGGATGGAACCTGACGGTACTCATTAAACTTCATTGTATAAGTTGCACGACCGGAGGTGAGAGAACTCAGCGTAGTGCTGTAGCGATTCATCTCTGCCTGAGGCACCTTAGCGCGGATTTTCTGATATTTTCCTTCAGGATCCATACCCATAACCAGAGCACGACGGTTCTGGAGGTCGGTCATAACGCCACCCATCATATCTTCAGGAACGAGCACTTCCACATCATAAACAGGTTCCATAATCTTCGGACCGGCCTGCTTAAAGGCGTCGGCGAAGGAGTACTTACCTGCGAGTTTAAAGGAGATTTCGTTTGAATCTACCGGGTGCATCTTACCATCATAAACATAAACAATAATATCGCGTGCGTAGGAACCGGTCAGAGGGCCTGTTTCCATACGTTCCATGATACCTTTGAGAATGGCAGGCATGAAACGAGCGTCGATAGAACCACCAACGATACAGTTGTTGAAAATCAGCTTACCACCCCACTCGAGCGGATACTCCTGAGTATCACGAACCGGGATATCTGTAGGCTTGGCATAATCTTCCACGAAAGGCTGAACACGCAGGTGTACTTCACCAAACTGTCCTGAACCACCGGATTGCTTTTTATGACGATAACTTGCGTTGGAAATTTTCGTAATTGTTTCGCGATAAGGAATTTTAGGAGCGAAAAGTTCTATTTCAATTTTATATGTATTATCAAGATACCACTTCATGGTGTTGATATGCACCTCACCAAAACCGCTGACAATTTGCTGCTTCAACTCACGGCTGTATGCTACACCTAATGTGGGGTCAATTTTATGAAGTTCATTCAATGCGAGACCAAGTTTTTCATCATCAGAACTGTTAACAGCCTTGATTGCAGTCCAGTAACTTGGGTCAGGCTGGTAAATCGGGCTAACCTTACCATTGGAACTCTTAGGCATTACAAGAGTATCGTTGGTACGGGTTTCTTTAAGTTTAATAGTTGCACCAATATCACCTGCATGGATTTTGGCAACTTTCTCACGATTTTTACCAGCAACGACCAGAAGCTGAGGGATACGTTCCTTACCATCATTTTTAGCGTTCATGAGGTCCATACCTTCTTCGATAGTACCGCTAAGAACTTTGAAGTAAACTACTTCGCCAAGGTGAGATTCGATAGCTGTTTTGAAAACAAATACTGATGTTGGATCATCGGGATTACAGGAAAGAACTACATCTTTATCTGTAGTTTCACTTTTTCCTTCACCGGGAAGCGGGCAGGTATTAATAATGAAATTGAGGACGCCATCGACACCGATATCTTGCTTAGCTGCGGCACAAAGCACCGGGAAGCAGCCACGCTGAGAGATGCCGAGCTTAAGACCACGGGCAATTTCTTCAGCAGTAAGCGTACCTTCTTCAAAGAATTTTTCCATGAGGCTGTCGTCACCTTCAGCAGCAGATTCGATAAGAGTAGCCTGCATTTCTTCAGCTTTATCAGCTTCATCAGCAGGGATATCCTCGATGGAAGGGCTACCACCATCCTTAGGATATTTGTACATTTTCATTTCGAGAAGATCAATAACAGAATCAAAGTCAGGACCTGCATTAACAGGATACTGAGCAATTACGACCTTATTTCCGAAATAATCTTTCAGTTCATTGATAACTTCATCGAATTTTGCTTTTTCATGGTCGAGGCCATTAATAACAAATGCGAGCGGTTGTTCTACTTTGTCGGCAGCGCGAAAATGCATTTCAGTACCTACTTCAACGCCATTAGAGGCACTAACGAGCATGAGAGCTGTTTCACAGACTTTCATAGATGCATAAACTTCACCTACGTAGTCGATAAAACCCGGGTTATCAATAATATTTATTTTCTTGTCTTTGTATTCAGCGTAAATAGATGTTGAGCTAACGGAATTCTGACGTGCCAGCTCAATGTCACGGTAGTCAGAGATCGTATTCTTATCTTCTACCGAACCCTTACGGGAAATAACACCGCCTTTAAAGGCCAAACTTTCCGCAAGCGTTGTTTTCCCTGTCTTCGCACCTCCGATAAGAGCTACGTTTCTGACATCATTTTTTTGATAAACTTTCATGCTTGTAGTGGATTAATAAATTTATGTATGTATTATTTTTTCACAATTTTTTTGCGATGGCTGCAAATGTATAAATTTCTGACTAATAAAAAAAGGGTGTTTAATAGGTGATAAACAGTTAAATATCCTTTATCAGATTATTAATTTCATCCCATGTTTCCAGTGTCATTCTTGCGCCAAAAACTTCAATTACTTTTCCCGACAAAAGGGATCCGGCCCTGCCACATTTTTGCATATTCCATCCATTTGCAAGTCCGTGTAAAAATCCTGATGCATAGAGGTCACCAGCACCGGTAGTATCTCTTAGTGTAGCATCAATAATTCCAATTCTGGTGATTTGATTATTGTGTTTGATTAAAGATCCGTTTTTTCCAACCTTGACAATGGCCCAGGTGCACATCTCTGCAATAAGGTCAAGGGCTTCTTCGGGTCCTTTTCCTGTAAAGCTCAAGGCCTCTTCTTCATTGGCGAAGCAGATATCAACATATTCATTTACAATATTCTGAAGAAATTCAAGATTATCATCAACAACATTAAAAGATGCCATATCGATAGAAATAAGGAGTCCGGCCTTTTTCGCAGCTTTAACGGCAGAAAGGATGAGATCATGGTTGTAAACAAGATATCCTTCAACATGAAAAATATCGTATCCGGAAAATATCTCCGGCGTAATCCGGTCTAACGGAATATCAACTGCGGCACCAAGATGTGTAGCAAATGTGCGCTCAGAGTCGGGAGTTACGAGAGCAACAGCCCTGCCGGTAATTTTCTGGCTCTCAAAAAGCAATGGAGATATGCCATTACTGATAAGGTCGTTTTTATAAAAAGTGCCATAATCATCGTCAGAAACGGCCCCCACAAAAGCTGTTTCGGTGCCCAGGTGTGCAAGTCCGTCGATGGTATTACAGGCAGAGCCTCCTGCGGCGAGCTCTGAGTTAAGATCACGGGTAGCATTTCTGATGGTGTCTGACAATGATTCATCAACGAGAGTCATGCTGCCTTTGGGGAGATTAAAGGTGCTCAGGAGAGTATCTTCGGAAAGCTGCGTCATGATATCGACAAGCGCATTTCCCATTCCGATAATTTTCATATTCAAGAGTTTTTACAAAAAGGCTGTAAATGTACAATAACAAAAAATGAAGTAAAAGGCACTGGTAAAATTTCTTACGGCATTAACTTGTCTTTATTGGGTTGAGTTCTGGATCGGTTAAGAAGAAAATAGCCACCTGCCAAAGTTGCAATAAGTAAAGCAATGCCAATAATTTTTGCGGGTTCCATCTCTTCATAGTTAAGGATAATCACCTTTCTGGCCACGGCAATCAACCCAACAAGGAGGATAATTTCGGCATGAAAGACATTCTCTTTGAGATAAAGCTTTACTGTTTCGAATAACTCCAATCCGATAAGAACATTGAAGAAGAGGCCGAAAATGTGGAGAATATCATCGAGGTTGATGATAGTACCGTTGTATTTCACCGAGTTGATTGTTTTATTTACGAGTTCGATGGCCAGTTCGATGGTTGTGAGTGCGACAATCAGGGCCATTAATATGATGAGGGTTATGACGATGGATTTTTCGAAGTATTTGATGAGTTTTTGCATGATTTTCGTGTTTTTAGGACATAGTTACCCTTTGAAAGGGTCAAAAATTAACCCCCGGATTTCAATCTTAATGCATAAAATTACAAAACGTTACCCTTCTCAATCCAAAAAAAATAAAAAAATTCATAACACCACCCCTTACGGTACATTTTTTGCCCCCTCTTCTTTTCTTCATGCGAAAAACTATTCTCATGATTTTTCGTTTTACTTTTGATCATTAAAACTTGATTCCATGATACGTAAAACCCTCTCTCTGCTGTTAACGGTTTCATTAATCCTGACCGCTTCCCTCTCCTCCGCTCAAAACACCTCAGATTATAATGACCTCTGGAAGGTAGTAGAAAAGTATGAAAAGGAAGGAAAACCCAGATCAGCCATCAAGGAAACAGAAAATATTTATCAGCTGGCAAAAGCCGAAGCTAATGATCCTCAGATTGCTAAAGCAATAATCTATCAGATGAAACTAAAATCCTCCTTCGAAGAAAACTTCGAAATTGAAGGATTGAAATATCTTGATTCTCAAATCCAAAATGCTGATTTTCCCGTAAAAGAAATTCTGTTCTCCCTTAAAGCTCAACTGCTATGGAGCTACTATCAAAGGAACAGATACATAATCCTCGACCGTGAAAACCTTGTCGCTCAAAACAATGACGATATTTCCATGTGGAGTTACAATGATTTTACAACAACTGTTATCGAGTGTTATACTAACTCCCTGAACCCTGAAACAAAAAACCTCCCCCTTGCAAAATGGGCGCCCATACTAAAGGAAGGTGAAGACAGCAACCTGCGGCCAACTCTATATGATCTCTTGGCCTTTAGGGCTCTAAATCATTTTTCGGAACCTGAAGCACTCCTCAACAAATCAATAAATGAGTTCAGTATTAATGATCAAAAATTCTTGTCGCGATATACCGATTTCCTAAATCTGGATATAGAGTCTGAAAACACAAACGCTGCGTGGTATTACCTGAAAACAATTCAGGAAATTATGCAGTTTCATATGGATAAAAAGAACCTCTCAGCCTTTATTGATGCCGACTTAACACGTCTCAGGTATATTTATAACAATAGTGCTTTTCAATCGCGTGATTCGCTCTATTACTCCAGACTGATGTCGTGGTTTATGGACCCCGGGATGCCGGAAATTGTTGCTGAAGCCGGAATGCTCGCAGCAAATCTGAAATACAATGCTATTGACCCAAAGAGTTGTAATTTGTGCGATGCGATAGATATCGCACAATCTGTAATAAACCGTTATCCGGATACCGAAGCTGCTGAAGCCGCAGAAAAACTAATTAAAGCCATTCGCGCTCAAACAATTGCGGTCATAGTTCCGGAAGTAATAACTTCAAATACTTCTGAGCTGGCACTGGTTTCAGTAAAAAACATTGATCAGATGTTTCTGCGTATCGTGGAATTAGGCTCCGACGAATATCCTCAGATGCAATATCGTGGAAACAGAACTCTTAAAAAACCTGAGTTCTATGTTAAAAAGCCCGTCGTCGCTTCCTGGAGTTATGAGTATGTCCTCCCGAAAGATTTTAATACACATCATCTGGAAGTTGAAATTCCGAAATTAGCACATGGCTATTACGCCATCCTCATCGCTCCGGATGAAAACTTTAAGCCATCGGAGGTGCTTACTTTTGCAGAGTTTCAGGTTTCCGATATGTCGCTATCCACAATTTCAGATGCAACAAAGACTGAAATATTGGTTGCAGACTTACAAACGGGAATGACAATACCGGGTGTCGAAGTGGAATTATTCAACAATGATTACCGTCACGGAACAACACTTATCAGTAAGGGTGTAACAGATGAAAACGGCAAAGTAAATGTTAATGCAAAGGGTAATAGCTATAATACTTATGCAATTGCAAAAACCGGCACTGATATGCTGGTATCAGGAATTAACCTTTACAGCAGAGGACTTTTAAGAGAGAATGAGAGAAAACAGACATGGATTTTTACCGACAGAGCCGTGTATCGTCCCGGACAGACTGTTCAGTTTAAAGCACTACTGACAAGCAGAATTGGAGATGAAGTTTCAATTTCTCCAAACACTAAAATCCTTTTTGAACTTAAAGACTTAAACTATCAGGTAAGATCGGAAATCACCCTCACAACCAATGAATTCGGAACAACCCATGGATCTTTTATAATCCCTGCAGACATCCCAACCGGAAATATATCCATTATAACAAAATGGGGTCGCAAAAATATTATCGTTGAAGAGTATAAACGTCCCGCATTTGAAATATCACTGGAAGAACCTTCTCCTCGCAAAATAAAAACAGAACCATTTGTGCTTCCCGGATCAATAATGACATACTCCGGAATACCGGTGCAGGATGCAACAATTCAGTACCGGATTACAAGAACTAAATATAATCCGTGGAGATGGTGGTGGAGACCCGTTCCGGATACTAAAGAAATTGCTGAAGGTGAGATTAGCTCTGATGAAAACGGACTATTTGAAATCATTTTTGAAGCATCTCCTTTGCCGGATATTGAAGATTTTTATGGCTATTCATACAATATTTCTGTGATTGCTACTGATCAGAGCGGAGAGACCCATGAAGCGCAAAAAACTGTAAATGATGCCATCAAAACAATCATTGTCAAAACCGAATTGCCTGATTTTCTGTCTAAAGATAACAGCGATACTATCTCAATTCAGATTATAAATCATCTTGAAGAAATTGAAAAGTGCCCCGGCAATGTAAAAATTGAAAAGCTTAAACTTCCCGGAAAAAGCTATCGGGAAAGGTTATGGAGTCAATCTCCTGATATTTCTCTTTTCAGTGAAGATCAATTTGAAGCGAACTTTCCACTCGACTACTTTGAAAAGCCTCTTCCTTACAAAGAACTTCAAGCTGAAAAAACAGTACTGAACAGTACTTTTGATAATGGTCAGTTTTTTGTCAATAACGACAAACGTAAAAACTGGAAATCAGGAGTTTACAGAATTACTGTTAATGCTGTGGCAGATAAAGATACGGCCTCCTTAACCAGAGAATTTGTCTTTATAGATAAAAATGAGAGTACCCCGCCGGAAAATAAAATCTTTGAAATCTATCTCCCAAAAAAGAAATTTCAACCCGGCGATACAGCATCAATACTGGTATCTTCCTCGGAGAAAATCCATATACATTATCTCCTGAATGACGGCAATAAAACACTTGAAAGCAGAATACTTTCGCTCAACAACTCTGTATCAGAAATTCAGATTCCTATATTGGAAAAACATCAGGGAAACATCTATGTCAACCTCTTTGCTGTACTAAATGGAAGAACTTACAGCAAGTCAATAACTCTTTCCGTTCCATACAGTGTAAAAACCCTTGATGTGGAGTTCCTCACTTTCAGGAAGGTTATAGAACCCGGAAGTCTTGAACATTGGAAGATTAAGGTATCAGACCATAAGGGTAACCCGGTGAAAGGCGAAATGCTGGTTTCCATGTACGATAAATCGCTGGATGTATTTGCACCTCTTGATTATCAATTGTCGTTATTCCCTAATCGATATAGCGTAATATATCTGCAACAGTATCAAAACAGTACCAATAGTCACCGCTTTTATCAGGGTTCTTCGGTATGGTATGATCCTTTTATTAATCGCGATTACAGCACCATTTTCTGGAGCCCTGCAGCCAGGTATGGATATATTGGCGGAGTGCGTACCGCCGGTGAAAATGTAATGTATATGTCGAAATCAATGGAGGTAGTTGAAGATGATGTAGAGATCAGCGAATATGTGGAGATGCCCGTTGAAGAGGAAGAGGTTGTAGAAGTACTCTTCTCTGTTTCTGACAAAAAAATTAAAGAACCCGAAAACCTTCGAAAAGACTTTAGCGAAACAGCATTCTTTTATCCTGATTTAAAATCCAATGAAGATGGTGTCGTTGAGCTTAGCTTTAAAGCGCCACAGTCTGTTACCGGATGGAAAGTTCTGGGTGTTGTGCATACAAAAGATCTGAAAAATACCACCTTTGAAAATGAACTGGTGACACAGAAAGAGATTATGATAAGCCCCAATATGCCGCGATTCGTACGACAGGGTGATAATCTGGTGCTGCAGGCACGAATTAACAGTTTGCTGAAAAAAGAGGTAAGCGTGGAAGCATCTTTGGAACTTTTCAACCCTGAAACCAATGAGCCTCTTAATAATCTTATCGATGGTTTTGGCAGAAAAGTATTTAATATAAAACCTCTTGGGTCGGTGATGGCGGAATGGAGTATTGATATACCGTCTGAGCTTTCGGCTATTGGTTTTCGTACCTACGCTAAAGCTGAAAACCATACCGATGGTGAAGAACATATAATCCCTGTGCTGCCTTCCCAAACGCTGGTTATTGAAAGTCTTCCTCTTAGCGTTGATGGTGAGGGCGAATTTCGTTTTTCTTTTGATAAGCTTATTGAAAAAGGTGGCACCGCTGACAATTATGCGCTGACACTTGAATATACTTCAAATCCGGCATGGTACGCAGTACAGGCGCTACCTTATCTCGAAGAGAATCGTACCAGAAGTGCAACAGCAATATTCAACAGATATTATGCTAATTCGCTGGCTTCACATATTGCAAATTATAACCCGCAGATAAAAAGAATTTTTGATTTGTGGAAAAATCAGTCTCCCGAAGCATTGCACTCAGCATTGGAGAAAAACCCGGAGCTGAAAACCACACTTTTGCAGGAAAGCCCATGGCTGGCAGAGGCAAAGAGTGAATCAGAACAAAAACGAAGGATTGCATTGCTTTTTGATATCAACAACATTGCACGGCAAAAAGCCGAAACATGGAATATGCTTTCGCAGATGCAATATCCCGATGGCTCCTGGCCATGGTTTGAGGGCATGAGACCAAGCATCTACACAACACTCTCTGTAGTTGAAAACAGTGCCAGACTATATTACCTCGGCGTTGAAGAAACTGTACCTGATGAAATACTAAAAGCGGCAGAGTTTCTCGACAATTATGCTGAAAAAGAGTATCTGAAATTGAAAAAAAGAAAAAACTTTGACCCTGAAAAATACCACATCTCTCACTTTGCCATCTCATGGTTGTATGCCAGAAGTATTTTGGGCGATAATGTAAGTAGTGCGATGGATAGCGACTGGTACAATTTCTACCTTGATCAGATAAGAGAGCACTGGACCTCCCTTGGGTTGTATCAACAATCGCTGGCAGCAATAATACTCTACTTCAATGTTGAGCCTCTGCTTGCTGAAAACATTATTGCTTCACTGAAAGAAAGAGCCATGTTCTCCGATAAACTTGGCATGTACTGGAGAGAACTTCACTCATCACCATACTGGTATAATGCTCCTCTTCCCACAATGGCATCACTTATTGAAGCTTTCACCCTGATTGCTGATGATCAATCGGCAGTGAGAGAAATGAAGAAGTGGTTACTTACTCAGAAGCAGACCAATAAATGGAATTCTGATATTGCAACTGTGCACGCAGTGTATGCCTTACTTTTGCAGGGTGAGGAGATGCTCGACACAAACAATGATATTGAAATACGAATGGGTAATACAACCGTT
>PKSY01000071.1 GCA_002869405.1 Marinilabiliales bacterium | reverse complement strand
GGCTACTATGGCACTGTACTTCAACGAAAGGGGAAATCATTTTGTTAATAATTAATATTCAATAAGTAATCTGTAATATATAAAGAAATTATAAAATTTGCAATTAATAATTTACACTTATAGATTTTTCTAATTATTAATTATTACTGATTACATATTATTTATTAATCAAATCGCAAGTCATTTAAGGATTCTGCCTGTCCGGGATACCTTTACCATGAAGAAAATCAAATAAGAGTTATCACCTGACAAACTCACAAAAACCTACATCAATCCCCACAGGTGAGTTCAACACCTTGGTCAGAGTGTTTGTTGCGGGTAGTGTGAACGGTTAATTGTTGTGATTTGCTTTCAGTTATTATCTTTGTGATGAATCACAGCGATTTTCACTGTTGCTCATCATTCCTTAAAAGCGAAAGTTATCGATTACTAACATTGTCAAGAAATCGGAAAATCCCGTATGCTTTTCGACTTGGTGATATAGGCTGGTTTGCTCCTAATTAGTTTATTATCAATATAATTCAAGTATCTCTTAAAAAATAGAGTATCTTTGCAGCAGGTTTATACCATTTTTAATTTCAATCAGTCATTACTCCATACTGCTGCATAAATAATATCATCTTTCACTCCAGCAAATGATTTCTCATTGAAGATTACGGATTGTCGAGCCGACATCAATTCATTAATAGCAAGAAATCAAGAAGAAATATGAAAAAACTGACCTTAGGAGTTATTGGTACTTCAAAAAAAGAAGATGAAAAGCGTGTACCAATTCATCCGGAACACCTCTCTCGTTTGCCGGAAAATATCAGAAAACAGTTAGTTTTTGAGAAAGGATATGGTGAACCATTTGGTTTGGGTGATGATTTTTTTGTGGCTCAAACCGGCGGTGTTGCTACCCGTCACGAATTATTGGCTGAATTGGGTTCGGTTATAATTGCAAAACCAGTTTTAAGCGATTTACAGGAAGTTCGTGAAGGAGGATTCATTTGGGGTTATCCACATTGTGCACAGCAACAAGACATTACACAAACTGCAATAGATCGAAAATTAACATTAATTGCATTTGAGGATATGTTTGTTTGGACTCCCGGTGGCCAGGTTGGTCGACATACATTTTATAAGAATAATGAAATGGCAGGCTATTGCGCTGTTATTCATGCATTACAGTTAAGGGGTATTGATGGTCATTATGGGAACCAACGAAAAGTAATTATTTTTAGTTTTGGAGCTGTTAGTCGTGGAGCTATTTATGCATTAAAATCTCATGGTTTCAGAGATATTACCATTTGTATCCAACGGCCTGATCATGAGGTACGCGAAGAAATTTTAGATGTACCTTATGTCCGGATTCGTAAAGGGAATAATGGAGAGGCCAGAATGGTTACCATAGAACATGACGGGACGGTCCGACCGTTATCCGATTTAATTAGTGAGTCGGAAATAATTATTAATGGAACCTTTCAAGATACAGACGATCCTATCGATTTTGTGATAGAAAATGAAAAAGATACTTTAAAACCAGGAAGTTTAATTATTGATGTTAGTTGTGACGAAGGTATGGGATTCTATTTTGCCAAGCCTACAACGTTTAAAAATCCTATGCTGAGCATCGATAAAATCGACTATTATGCCGTTGATCATACCCCAAGTTATTTATGGGAAAGTGCTTCAAGATCAATATCAGCTGCTTTAATTGTTCACTTACATTCAGTGGTAGAAGGAAGAAAAAGTTGGATGGAAAATCCCACAATACAAAAGGCTATAAATATCCTGGATGGCGTGATAAAGAAAAAGCCTGTGCTAACTTTTCAGCATCGTATGGCAGATTATCCACATGATTTTATCAAAAAGTAAAAGTCAGCACTTACTATTTTTAGAACCTTTCATACCCAAGTGACAAATTGTTTTGCACATCGCTAAATAAGTATTTGCATGCATTGGGTTGAATGGGTTACTCCTGACATTTCAAAGCTCAGAATTCTCAATCTGCATCGACGCCCATAATTTCTATAATATTGAATTACAACGCGTTTCTTGTTCAATTATTCATATCTCAACCCTTCGACAGGATTTCTTGAAGCAGCCTTCCAGCTAAGGAAACTAACGGTTAATAATGCAATTCCTAATGCCAAAATTCCGGCCATCACAAAAATCCACAGGCTCAACTCAGTTTTGTAGGCAAAATTATTCAGCCATTTATGCATGGTATACCATGCTATAGGGCACGCAATTACAAATGCAAACACAACCCATTTTAAAAAATATCTGTTGAGCATTATCAAAACATCCGATATTGTAGCTCCGTTTATTTTGCGAATACTAATCTCTTTAACCCGCTGCTGTGTGCTGTTTAACGCCAATCCAAATAAACCAAGACAGGCTATAATAATTGCAATTATAGAAAAACCGGCAAATATCTTTTGTAAATTCTCCTCCGACTTGTATAACTGACCATACGTATCGTCAAGAAATTCGTATTCAAAAGGATTCTGTGGCGAAAGCTCACTCCATATATCTTCAATATATTTTAAAGACTGTGCTGTATTTTGATTATTAATTTTAACGTGAATATGTGAATTCCAGTCGGCATACCACAAAGCAGAAGGTTTCAGTGTCTGACGGAACGAATCATAGAAAAAGTCTTTAGTCACGCCAATAATTTTCAACTTTGTGCCGGATAATGAAATTTCAGTATTCAAAACTGACTTTATGCCTAATTCTTTAGCAAAGGTTTCATTAATAATTAATGATCCTTTCTTATCGCCTTGTATCTCCCATGAAAAATTTCTGCCATCGAGCATCGTAATATCCATGGTTGGGATAAAATCAGGATCAACAGTTGTAAGAGAAACTGTTTTCTTTACTCCATTATACTCTGATGTCACAGTCATAGGAAGATCTTTCCCAAGTCCGTTATTCGATCTTGTAACGGATAAAATATCCGGATTTTCCAGAAGTCGTTGTTTAAAAACGTCATACTTTATTCCAATTTGTTTACTCTGGTTAAAGTCAACAATATTCGCCGTATTTAATCCCAGTGATTTATCCTTCACAAAATCAATTTGCTTAGATATTATTATCGTACAAATAATCAGAATAATTGAAATAACAAACTGAAAAACAAAGAGTCCAAATTGCAAAGTAGTTCTCTTCTTCCCTTTTGTATTCTCCCCTTTCAATAGAGAAGGGATTTTTAATGACGACAGATATAATGCAGGATAAATGCCCGCAATAATGCCTGTTATCAGGATACCTATTAAAAAATATACAATCATCCATGGTTGATGGAAAATATCCAGTGAAATCTGTGTCTGAGTAATCTGATTAAAATAAGGCTCACTGAGCGAGACTATCAGCAATGAAACCGGTGCAACCAAAACACTGATAAGTATGGATTCAAAAAGGAATTGCCTGATAAGTTCAAATCGTGATGAACCATTCACCTTTCTGACCGCAATTTCTTTCGTACGTAATGAGGATCTGGCAATAGTAAGGTTTATAAAATTAACTAACGCTAAGATTAAAATAAATATTCCGACAAGCTGAATTAGAAAAATCAACTGTCGTTTATTATTGTTGTAAAATGGAATATCAGACAATGGGACAAGGCATATTTCCTTATGTTCTTCATCAGTAAAATGTATTGATTCGCAATCCTCCCATACTTTGTTTAATTTCTCCTCAACGATTTCACGGTTGTGATTATCTAATAAGGCAAAGGTACTATACATCCAGTTTGACCAGTCTGAATCCATATCCCCTCCGGTTGGTTTAATGGAATACAAGGTGGCAAAAGAAGCGACTGCATTAAAACTAACAGATGAATTATCCGGAATATCTTCAATAACTGCCGTTACTGTCATTTCCATTTCAGGCAGTGAGGACCGATCTCCAATATAATGGATTGATTTACCCACCGAATTCTCGGTTCCAAACAAAACCCGGGAGGTATTTTGGGTTAAAACAATTGAATATGGATCATTTAATGCTTTGGAAGGACTTCCATAAAGCACCTTAAAACTAAACAGTTCGAAAAGATTATTATCTGCAAAGACGACATTCTTAATATTCATTTTTTTAAATGAACCACTTTTTTCTTCTACCTCAATATAAGGAGATTGACCTCCTCCGGCAAAATAATCAATGCGTGTAACCGACCGTATTTCCGGTATCTTCTCCTCCATAATAGTAGCAAGAGGAGAGGCTGTATAAAAATCTTCACTGATATTAACCTGATAGATATCTTTATAATTACCATTGAATTTATCGTAATTCAATTCGTGCCTGGTGTATAAAGAAATCAGAAAAAAGACAGCAATACCAATTGCCAATCCGCCCATGTTAATAAATGCCTCAACCTTATTTTTAAACAGATGTCTTAATGCATAGTCCAGTTTCATAATACCTCAATTAGATTACTAAGAATTGCAGATTGTCAAATATAGTGCCGCTACCTTAACATTTTGACAATCATAGGCTTATGTTTTCAATTTGTTAAAGACTTTGTAAATTTATTTTACACAAGTGTCATATAATTTAACATGATTCGCGTGGTTATTTCGGTCTAATTGTGCCAGTGTTTTCGGCGTTTTTGTGCCACACATACTCCAAAAGTGTTTGTACGCGTGCGTCATTACGGAATTACGGAATCCTCGGCCGTTCAACGCAAGGGGAAATCATTTTGTTAATAATTAATATTCAATAAGTAATCTGTAATATATAAATAAATTATAAAATTTGTAATTAACAATTTACACTTATAGATTTTTTTAGTTATTAACTATTACTGATGATATATTATTTATTAATCAAATCGCCAGACATTTAAGGATTCTGTCTGTCCGGAATACCTTTGCCATGAAGAAAACCAAATAAGAGTTACCACCTGACAATCTCACAAAAAAGCACATCAATCCCCACAGGTTAGTTCAACACCTCGGTCAGAGTGTGTGTTGTGTTTTTGTTGCCGACTTCGAAGCACTGACCTGTCAAGTTACACGAAAGTTTACTAGTTGCTGAAAAGCTCAAACCCGCACTTTATGGGCAATAAAATATACCGCCTGTTATAGCCATGTGCTTTATTACCTGGTGTTTATACCTCACTCTATAGCTGTTTCAATTCCCAAAATACCTTAAAATTATAGCTTGCAATTCTTCTTTTTTAATGGGTTTTGCAATGTAATCGTTGCAACCCGCTTCAATAGCCTTTTCTCTATCCCCGGTTAATCCATAGGCTGTTTGTGCAATTATTACAACCTCTTTGTTGAATTCCCGGATTAACCGGGTAGCTTCATAGCCACCCATTTCAGGCATCCTGATATCCATTAAAATCAAATCTATATCAGTGTTTTGACGGCATGATACAATAGCTTCGGTTCCTGTTCTTGTTTTTATAATTTCTTTGCTAAAGGTTTTAATGTAACTGTCAATCAATATTTCCGATACTTCATCATCTTCGGCTATCAGCATTTTCAGTTTTCTTATAGTTTTATTTTTCTCTGAAAGCTCAATTTGCCTTTTAATTTCTGCATCCTGTTCAGTATTGTATGGCAAAGTGAAATAAAACGTTGAGCCAATGCCTTCTTCGCTTTCTACCCAAATTTTCCCGCCAAGCATTTCAACATAGGCTTTAGTGATCGCCAATCCCAGGCCTGCGCCCTGACGAGCTTTTATATCAGCAATATCAGCCTGAATAAAACGCTCAAATATCGCTTCCTGCCGGTCTTTAGGAATTCCTACTCCCGTATCTTTAAAATAAAACTCCAGCTCATTCGGTCCATTACCGGATTTTAGGTTATAACCCAATTCAATTGAACCCTTTTCAGTGTATTTCAGGGCATTTTTTACCAGGTTAATAAGAATAGCATATAATTTTTCGCTGTCGGTTTTAGTTGTTGCTTCCTTTGACGGCAACGTGTTATTAAAAGAGAGCTTTATCCCTTTTCTTTCCGCTTCGGGCTTAAAGAAAGTGTATGTGTACTCAATCTGCTCGTTCACATTTGTCGTCTTTAGATTGAGTTCCATCAGCCTGGCTTCTATTTTGGAAATATCTATGATGTCGTTGATGATATTTAACATTCGCTCCCCACTTTTCTCAATGATTCCAATATATTTCTGCTGCTTATCTCCTGCAAGGCCTGGCTCTTTCAGTAAATCGGCAAACCCCAGGATGCCATTCATCGGGGTTCTTATTTCATGACTCATATTAGCCAGGAAAGCTGATTTCAGGCGGTCGCTTTCCTCGGCTTTTTCAAGCGCTTCTTTTAAGGCCACATGTGCTATTTCCCTTGTTGTCACATCATCATATACTGCAACAATTTCTCCGGTTGATATTTTGAATACTCTGTTTTCGTAGTAATTGCAATACTTTTCATCAATATATAGTTTTGCCGGGAAAAACGCCGGTTTTCCGGTTTCCCAAACTTCACGAAAAGTATTGATAAGACCATAATCATCTATGTTTGGCCTGATATCTTTTAAGCTTTTTCCGAACACATCTTCTTCATTAATGTTCTCATGCTTTAAAGCGAAATCATTAAAATTTTGAATAATGTAATCATTACCGGATTCCCCTTCATTGATAACTTTATAAAAAACTACTCCGCTATTGATGGTATTTACAAGGCTTCTGAATCTTTGTTCACTATCTATCAACTCGAGTTCTGCCTGTTTGCGTTCAGTAATATCGGTATGCGTACCAACCATTCTCACAGCTTTTCCATTGTCGTCAAAAACGGCTTCTGCCCGGGAGAGAACATCAATCCAATGCCCATTTTTGTGTTTCATTTTGAATTCAATTACAAACCGGTCGATTTGCTTCGTAATAAGCTTTTGCTGAAGTTCCCATGATTTTTTTACATCTTCCGGTTCGGTAGTTGTTTCCCAAACAGAAAAATCATTTGGAAGCTCATGTTCTTCATATCCCAGCATCTTTTTCCATGCGGGCGAGTAATATATTTCGTTGGTTTCAAGGTTCCAGTCAAATATACCATCATTCGCAGCTTGCATTGCCAAATTGAATCTTTCTTCGCTTTTTTCAGCTTTTTCCTTGGCTGCAATTAATTCTTCTTCCGCCTGCTTGCGTCTGGTGATATTTTCTACAACGGAGAGAATTCGGGGAATAGAACCATCTTCTGCATACAATGGAGCAGTTTTATAAAGTTGGTATTGATTGTTAAAGAACATCTCAAAAGTCTGTTCCTTACCCTGGAAGGTTCTTTTATATTTTTCGAGTATAAATCCGGTTTTATCTCCAAATACCTGATTAAGCTTTAAACCTTCAAATTGCTTAGGATCGAGATTTTGTTTCCTTAGCTGTTGTCCGGATGTTAAACCAATAGTAAAATCACTATTGATTACAGATAGATATGAATTAGGAAAGTTTTCTGCTATTGCAGATAGCAGTTTTTCACTTTCTTTTATTGCTATTTCTAGATGCTTGCGCTTGCTTATATCAACAACCGTCAGATGGCATAAATCACCATTTTGGTTCACAATGCCATCAATAGTTACATAAATTGGCAGAGAATGGCTCTCCGGTTCGGACTTGTCTTGGGTTTCAATTCTTACCTCGCAGGTTTGCTTTTTGCTTCCGGAAATTGTTTTTTCTAAGAATTGATTAAAAACCGGACGGGTACTTTCAGATAAAAAAAAGGGAAATCGGCTGTTTATCAATTTAGAACGTTCCTTACCAAGCATTCGGGCTGCTGCAAAATTCAGGTTAAAAATTTTGCCTTCTTTTGTAAGTGAGAGATAACCCGATGGTGCAAAATCATATAAGTCCGTATATTTCCCCTCTGCCTGTTCTGCCTTTTCTTTGGCTGTTACAAGCTCTTCGTTTTGTAGTTCCAGTTCAATCTGATGCACTTCCAATTCGTGAATTAGTTTCAGCTTGTCGGCTTCCGAAACATATTTATCTATTTGTGATTTTATCGCTTTGAGCTTTTCTTCTGCCTTTTGGCGAAGTCTGGCTGCATTTTCCGGATTACTGTTTCGATTTTTCATATTAACCTCCCGTTTTATTCGTATGAAGCTTTTCGCCTTCACACTCACTTGCACAGATTGAAATACCGGTAATGTTGCCCTGCTTGTCTTTTATGGGTTGAGCTAAAACGTGGTAGGATACACTTTTTTCATTTACACTGAACAAAATGGTTTCATCTGCCGGTTTACCAGTATCAAGCACCTGCTTTTTAAGTTTCATCAGTGCAGTGGTTCCTTTGTTTTTGTCAATTTGGTCATCTAGTTTACCGATAAATATATTGATATCAAAACCAGGTTGCTGGTTGAATATCCATTTATAGCGCAACTCGGTGTCGCAAATGGCAAGCATTATATTGGAGTTATGTAAGGTGTTTTCAAAATTACTCTTTAGTTCATCTAAATCATTCAATACCATTTTTTGTTGAGTATTATCAACAAATGTAATAACAAGCCCGTCAATACGGTCATCTACAGTGCGATATGGCATTATACGGATAGTGAACCACTGCTGGTCATTTGTGGAAATTTCGGTTTCCTTAAACACAAGTGTGCGCAAAACTTCGTGGGCATGGTCAGTAATCCGGGGATAATTTAATTTGTTCACTATTTCGGTAAAAGGCCTTCCAATATCTGCTTGCCGTAACTTGAAAAGCCTGGTTGTTTGCTCGGTGAAACGCCTTATATTTAGGTCTTTATCCAAAAACAAGGTTGCAATGTCGGTGCTATTGAGCAGATTTTTCATATCATTGTTGGCAGCCACATAATCAGCTATTTTGCTTTGTAGCTCATTATTTACGGTTTGCAGTTCCTCGTTAAGGCTTTGCATTTCTTCCCTGGAGGTGGTGAGTTCTTCGTTAGTTGATTGTAGTTCCTCATTGGTGCTCTGCATTTCTTCATTGGTCGATTTCAATTCTTCCTGCGTGGTTTGCATGTCTTCACGTGTGCTTTTCAGTTCCTCATTGGCCTGTTGTAATTCTTTTTTCAATTCCTGCTCGCGAATGCTTAAATTCTGGTTTCCGGCTTTTGATTTTCTTTTGCGTGG
Source organism: Marinilabiliales bacterium (assembly GCA_002869405.1). Taxonomy (GTDB): domain Bacteria; phylum Bacteroidota; class Bacteroidia; order Bacteroidales; family BM520; genus BM520. Next base: position 3,735 of record PKSY01000071.1, on the reverse strand, counting down.
CAGGGAAGCATTGGCTACATCTGCAAAAACAATCATAATGGTTCCTTTAATGGGGTCGGGTTTTTCAATCAGTTGAAGCGTAACGTCAACCATTTGAGTTCCTCCATTTGTACCGACAATCAATTTATGTAATTTAACCGGTTCTTTGCTCAACTTTGCTTTACGTATTGCGCCCGGAAGTTCACTTTGCAAACCTTGGCGCGCCATGGCGTAAATATTCATGTTTGCTTTACCGGCAGCAGGTTCCAGGTATTTACCCGTGCGGCCTGTGATGTACAAAATATCGCCTTCGGTGTTGATAAGCACACTGGCCGGTGCAAAACGCTGTAACAACAACTGGTCAGCCAGGTGTTGGATATTATCAGTTGCCTTTACCGTCTTTATACTTTCTCCTGATTTTTCACTAGTATTCTTGTATGAACCCGGAAAATCCAACAATTCTGTATTTGAAGTACCTGCAGAGCGTTTATAAAACTTCAGTTTTGCATCAATTACCGAAAACAATTTATTCTGTGAGCTTTCATTTTCGGCACTACCGAGCAGCAGCACACCTCCTGCATTGAGCGCGTAATGGAATAGATTCATCAGTTTGCTTTGCAATTCAGCTTCCATATAGATCAATAAATTGCGGCATAGAAGCAGGTCCATTTTAGTGAACGGAGGGTCTTTAATTACATTTTGCGGTGCAAAAACCACCATTTCGCGTATGGCCGTATTCACACGAAAACCATCGCCTTCTTTTACAAAAAAGTGCCTGAGCCTTTCAGCTGAAACATCGGCAGCAATATTGGCGCTAAAAAACCCTTTTCTTCCCTGTTCAATGGCATCGCTGTCAATATCTGTAGCAAATATTTGAAGTGTAAAATTTTTGTCTTGTTTTGTTTTTTCGTAAGCTTCCTTAAAAACAATTGCCAAAGAATAAGCTTCTTCACCTGTGGAACATCCGGCAACCCAGGCACGAAAAACATGTCCGTTGTGTACTTTACTAAACAAATCGGGCAAGACATTTTCTTTCAGTTTTTCCCACACAAAGGTATCACGGAAAAAATTGGTTACGCCAATCAGCAATTCTTTAAAAAGGATGTCTAATTCGCTGGGGTTTTCCTGTAAGAAGCGGACGTAATTGGAAATTTTTTCAATTTGATGCACATTCATACGTCTTTCCACGCGCCTGTACAAAGTGTTTTTTTTATATTGTGAGAAGTCATGCCCGGTTTGGGCACGCAGCAAAATCACCACTTTTTCCAGGTTGCTTTTGCTCTTACCATCAATTTCGTTTTTCTGTACAATGGCAGGGCTATTATTAAGGAAGGCAATCAATTTTTCGGGTATTTGGTTTGCCGGAGCCAATATGTCGACAACCACCGCATTAACCGCACTTTGCGGCATGCCGTCAAATTTTGCAGTTGATGGGTCCTGCACCGCTACAATACCGTTTTTTTCTTTTATTGCTTTCAGCCCCATGCAACCATCACTACCCATTCCCGAAAGAATTACGCCAATGCTTTTTTCATGCTTGTCATCGGCAAGCGAGCGGAAAAAGAAATCAACAGGAAGCCTCAAGCCGCGCGATTCAGCCGGCTCAAACAGGTACAAACAGCCATTCAATACCGACATGCTTTTATTGGGCGGGATTACATACACATGATTGGGCTGCATCTGAAGCTTGTCAATTGCCTGCAACACTTTCATTTGGGTTATGCGCTGCAAAAGTTCCGGCATTATTCCTACTTGGGTTGGGTCGAGGTGTTGAATTACTACGAAGGCCAGTCCGCTGTTTTTTGGTACATTTCCAAAAAACTCTTCCAGGGTTTCCAGTCCACCGGCCGATGCGCCAATGCCAACAATTGGAAAACTTTTTTCATTTGAAATTTTCTGGTCTGCTGGTTTAGCAACTGAAATTTCATTTTTTGAAGTTATTTTTTTCATGTTTCCAATTTATTGAATATCACTGAGTAAATTCAAAGGTACGACATTTAATGATTGGCTATGTCGTTTATCGACTTATTCATCACGTGTTTGCCATTCTCCATCCTATCTGTCAATCCATCCCTCTTCATTTCCGGCATATTTCCAATCCAGATTCTCTTAAGCACACAATAATTCAATACCATCTTTGTGGTTTCAATATTCTTCCAATCTTATGCGATTCTTTTCTTCGGTAAGGGTGTGTGCTTAAGCATTATAAAAGTAGAAAAAATAGTTTGAATATGCAAGGAGTTACAAGAAAATACCCTTTTGGTAATATTCAATATCCAATAAGTAACACTTAATATTCAATTAATAAAGAAATTATAAAATTTGTAATTAATAATTTTAAACTTATAGTTTTTTTTAATTATCAATTATTACTGATTATATATTATTTATTAATCAAATCGCCAGACATTTAAGGATTCTGTCTGTCCGGAATACCTTTGCCATGAAGAAAACCAAATAAGAGTTATCACCTGACAATCTCACAAAAAAGCACATCAATCCCCACAGGTTAGTTCAACACCTCGGTCAGAGTGTGTGCTGGGCATACTGTGGATGTTTAATTGTCAGCATTTCGTATTTTATGTTTTTCGTCCCATAACGAGCGCGTCAATTCCGTTAATGAATTCCACATATCCCATATCATCATTGTCCGGATTCGGAATGGAATGCAACCAATCAATTCCTCCATTTTTATCAGCTATATAGCCGTCCAAACTTGTTGCAATAAATACGCTGTTTTTCTTATCCATTCGTTTTTCTTGTGCTTTGTCTATATGAATGCTAAAGAATAAATATATACTTCAATCTTGTCCAGAACATTGTGGCACCGGATTCCGGTTGTGTTTATATTGTTGAGTTTTTACTTTTCAAGACTGCCACAACATTAGTTGTAAAAACAGTCCGTCTCAGATTCCTTCTCCGGGTATAATGAGCCTAAATCAACATGCATTTATCGTGCTTAACTAAAATGATATATAAACCTTATTAAATGCGTTTTATAGATATGCAATTCCGAATTATTTGAAAAAGCCTTTCTCTGTTTATTGGTTTTGCAATATAATCGTCGCAACCGGCTTCAAGTGCTTTCTCTTTATCTCCGGTTAGTCCATGAGCGGTTTGGGCAATAATAATCACATTTTGGTTAAACTTGCGAATCGCCTTTGTGGCTTCAAACCCATTCAGGTCCGGCATTCGTATATCCATTAGAATAATATCCGTGTCAGGATATTTCTTACATAAATCAATAGTCTCTTTTCCTGTAGTTGCAAATAGTATTTCCTTATGGTCGTTTTCAAAAATTGATTCCAATAACATCCTACTTACATCATCATCCTCAGCGACAATAATTGATAAATTCTTTAATAATAATTCTGAGTCTTCCCTTATTGCATCCTTTGTAAGTAATTCATTATTAGCCGGTTTAATATATGGGATATAAAAAGAGAAGGTGGAGCCCTTGCCTTCTACTGATTTGACAGTAATTTTGCCCCCAAGCATTTCAACATAAGATTTTGTAATTGCTAAACCCAGTCCTGAACCTTCAAAAACCTTTGTATCCTCGATGTCAGCCTGTTCAAAACGGTTGAAAATGGCATCTATCCTGCTTGCCGGAACTCCTATCCCGGTATCTTTTACGTAAAACTCACAAACATCCTTTCCTTCTATAGCTTTAATTTTGCAACCAAAAGTTATACTCCCTGATTCGGTATATTTAATAGCATTCTTAATAAGATTTGTTAAGATACCTTCTAATTT
>PKSY01000070.1 GCA_002869405.1 Marinilabiliales bacterium | reverse complement strand
TTTGAAATGGCAGACATTGAAGACAAGGCAGTTTATGAAGGCTCAGGACTAGGTCTTGCAATTGCAAAGGCTTACACCGAATTGCTGGGCGGTGAAATTTCGGTCTCATCGAAAGTTAACCAGGGCAGTACTTTCACTTGTATTATGCCCTGGGTATGCCCGGAAAGCAACCATCAACAGAGTAACTATATCAGTAAAGAAAGTCAGAATATCTCAGAGTTACTAAAACACAAAACCATTTTGGTTGCTGAAGATGATACACATAGCACATCTTTGCTTAAAGAAATTCTCGAGCCGGTAGCTAAAAAAGTAATTTATGCTGCCAACGGTGAAGAAGCTGTTAAGGTGTATCAAAAAAATCCATCAACAGAAATAATTCTTATGGACATCAGGATGCCGGTTATGGATGGGATAAAAGCCACCCTGGCAATTCGTGAAAAAAATCAGGATGTGATTATTATTGCGCAAACAGCTTATGCCCTTTCCGGCGACAGTGATAAAGCCCTGGAGGCCGGGTGCAACGATTATATTGCAAAACCAATAAGCAAAGAGAGTCTGTTTGAAACTCTTCAGCGCAATATTTTTTAAAACAATTTTATTTTTTAAATAAAGGGGAAATAATCATTTCAGTTAAGGGATTGTTTCGATAAAGATGTAATATTAGTAAACATCTTATCAAAAGTGGGTTAAGTGGCTATGGCCCTTTATAATAATTCTACTTGTCCTTTCCCTATTGCTTCTTATTCCTCCTACATTGCTCTTTATCTATTAGCACGGTTACCCTGTAAAAAAACACATTGACTCAACTTTTGCATTTGATCCATAACTACTTAATGTTGTTAAAGTTGCTAAGCATCCATGCGGGCTTCACTGATTATTTTTTATGAATCTGATTAAAGGTTGAGAGGTGTCTGCTTTTTGCAAGATGCTAAGCAACCGTGACCTCTTTTCTGCGAAGCAGCAATCCCGGAAGTTTTCGGGGCTCTGTGGTCCTCTGCGAATAACTCTAACATCAATTGATGATTAGAAGAGATTGCCTGAAGATTTAAATGCGATTTAATCAAGGAAAATAAAAAATAAACTCTGTGTAATTTTTTTAAAAAACCACCGTGACCCAACTTTATCCCTTGATCCCAAAGTAGATGTCCTGAAACTTTCACAAAAAAAAACCGGGCTCCTTGCGGAACCCGGTGCTCGGAAAAGTGCATCATGTATTTTAGGATTTATTTTTTTCAAAAAATACCCTGATGCTTATATTACAACGCCGTTTGGTAAATAATATTATTTAACGCCGGGCGGTTATAATCTTGTTTTCGGGCGTCGAAGATAGTAAATATTTTAATACCACTCCAACGATTTATCTTTAATCATTAACTCTCCATTGCTAAAAACAGCAAGTACTTTGGTGCTAAAAATGTTATCCTCATCAGTGGTCATTAGATCATTATTCAGGATAACGAAATCAGCAACCTTTCCGGTTTCCAAAGAGCCTTTCAACCCTTCTTCAAACCCTGCCTTTGCAGCCCAGATTGTAATAGAACGTAGTGCCTGCTCTCTGGTCAGAGACTCTTCCATCTGGAAGCCATCCTCGGGCCATCCATCAGAATTCCTCCTAAAAACAGCGGAATAAAAAGTCTTTAAGGGATCGATATCTTCGATGGGAAAATCCGTTCCATTAGGCAACCAACCATTCTGCTTTAATAAGGAATGATAAATATACGCATTTTTTATTCTACTTCCAAGACGTTCCTGAGCCCAAATCATATCTGATGTACAATGAGTAGTTTGCACTGAAGGAATAATTGAAAATTCACCAAAAAGATTCAGGTCATCAGGGTGGATAGTCTGAGAATGCTCTATACGCCACCTGCGATCATTTTTACCCTTGAGGAATTTGCTGTAGGATTGCAAAACCATTCTGTTTGCCGCATCACCAATAGCATGTGTATTAACCTGAAAACCTGCATTATATGCCTTTTCACAAACACTATCCATAGTCTGCTGTGTAACTACGAATATTCCTTTATTTTCCGGATCGTCAGAATATGGCTCCAGCATTGCAGCACCTCGTGAGCCCAATGCACCGTCTGCGTAAAGCTTTACAGATCTTACCGTAAGTCTTTCTGTAACAAACGGACCATTTACCATATAGGCTTTCTCATTCTCCTCTCCGGGATTTAACATTGCATAGATTCGCATTTTAAGCTCTCCGTCATGATGCATGCGGTCATAAAGATCAATCAGTTCTTTATCAATACCGGCATCACACACTGAAGTCAAACCCACCTTAAAACACTCAGCCTGTGCCTTTAAGATAACCTTTTGTTTCTCTTCCTCTGAAAGCTCAGGAATCATATCCCTGATAATATCGGCACCTTTATCAAGAAGAACACCTGTCGGAATTCCGTTGGTCGTCAGCACCGCACCACCTTCAATTTTAGTATCTCCGTTGATTCCGGCTTTTCCCAGTACTTTTGCATTGGCAAGAACTGCATGACCGTCAATACGGATTAGTACCACATGCTTATCCGGAAACAACTCATCAAGCTTTTTGTTATCAGGAAACACCTTTTCCGGCCAGTCATTCTGATCCCAGCCCCGACCTACCAGCCAATCACCCGGAAACATCTTACTATGCTTTTTCAATCGTTCAAGCACTTCATCAAAAGACTTTGCCCCTCCCAGATCAGCCATACCGAGAAAAGTACCGTATCCGTAGAAATGAGAATGTGGATCAATAAACCCGGGATATACAGGCTTTCCTTTAAGATCAATCTCAATTCCTGCAAGATATTTTTTCTGCAAATCCTGCCAGTCTCCGGTTTCAATAATCCGACCATTATCATATACCATACCTGTTGCAACTGAGAATTCAGAATCAACAGTATAGATTAATCCGTTTTTCAGAAGCACATCGGCTTCTTTCACATTACATGATGAAAGTAGCACCATAGAGATAAATAGTATTAGGGAAATTCGCATTACTGTTCCTTTTCAAGCATCAACAATAAATCTTTAACGGAGTTCACTGTCACCTCCTTATCTTTTAATTTTACTGTCACTTCAAGCTCAGGTTTATTGGCAACATATATTTTTTCCTTTCCTTTAGCCGCATTAGTGATAGTATACCCTTTTCGCATAAGTGCTTTTCTGACCCATGAACCATTTAATCCTCCCCCACGCACACTAATACGTTTTTCGGTAGCGTTTTCAATTCGGAATTCTCCGGTATGCATATCAAAACTAATGTCATCCTTTTTGAAAAAATCCGCAAAGTCACCTTTTAACACAAGATCTTCAGGCACACCCCGTCTGATTCTTTGGTCGTGGCCGATAAGCCAGATCCAGTCTGCACTCTGAATGGAAAGGCTAAGATCATGAGTTGTCATCAAAATTGCCTTATTATGCTCAGAAGCAAGATTTCGCAATATCTGCATCAGCTCCAGCTTGGATGGAAAATCAAGGAAAGCCATAGGTTCATCGAGAATAATAAAAGGGGTCTCCTGGGCCAGTGCCCTGGCAATCATAACTTTTTGTCTCTCGCCATCACTAAGTTGGTCTAAAAACCGCTCTTTAAGGGGCTCTATTCCGGCAAGAGCAATCGCTTCATCAATAATTTCATGATCCAGCACGCTCAGGCGACCAAAGTATCCTGTATAAGGATATCGGCCCATCGCGACAAGATCGTAAACGCGCATATGATCCACAAATACCTGATCAGTCAGCACAGTACTAACAACCTTTGCGAGCTCCTGTATAGAATAGTCATCAAGATTTTTACCGGCAACTTTTATGTCGCCTTTTATTGATGGCTGTATTCCGGATAAAGTGCGCAATAAAGTTGATTTTCCGGCACCATTTGGTCCCAGCAGGCATACCAACTCACCTGTAAACATCTTCAACTTCAGGTTCTTTTGTACCTCACTTTTGGTGTTACTTTGTGTGTATCCTACCGAAAGATGATATGCTCCAAGAATTGGTATCCTCGAATTATCTGTATTTTGCTTTCTCATGCCACCTCCCTGTTTCTGTTTCTGAATATCACCCAAACGACAATTGGCGCTCCAATAAGCGAGCTGATTGCATTTACCGGCAGCGCGCCCATTGAACCGGGAAGTCGTGATAAAAGGCTGACCAGGAGTGCAAATACGCCTCCACACAATATTACTGCTGGACATATCACACGATGGTTATTGCTTTTAAAAAGATTTCTTACAATATGCGGAACTGCAATTCCTATAAAAGCAATAGGCCCGCAAAAAGCAGTCACTATTGCTGCAAGAATACCTGCCACAGAAATCACCAGTAATCTGGCTTTTCGCATGTTTAATCCAAGATTAAAGGCATAATTGTCACCAAGAAGAATCATATTCAGTGGTTTCATAAGAAGAATGGCAGCAACAAGCCCGGCAATCACAATACCGGAGAAATACACCATATTCTGCCAGCCTACTTTTGAAAAACTTCCCAGTCCCCATAATATATAAGCCTGTAAATCATGATCAGACGAGAAGAATTGCAACACATTAACAATTGAAGAGACCGCATAGCCGATCATAAGGCCAATAATCAAAAGTACAATGTTGTTCCCAACTCTAGGTGCGAGGAACAACAGTACGAATATCACGCCTCCTGCACCGGCAAAAGCCGCTATTATTATACTCACATTATTAATAAGCAGCATCTCCGACAACACACCTCCTGCCAGAAGAGTAACCATAGCCACACCAAGGCTGGCACCTGAGCTTACTCCTAAGACTGATGGACCGGCCAATGGATTCCTGAAAAGAGTCTGCATCAATAATCCACTCACTGACAAAGCACTCCCGGCGAGAACAGCTGTTAATGCCATTGGTAACCGGGAATCAATAATTATTGTAGCCCATGATGCTTTTTCTACATCACCTCCAAAAAAGATATTAAAAACATCTCCGGCCGGGATAGATACTGAGCCTAATAATACATTCAGAAAAAACAGTAAAATCCCGGCAAGGAAAATACCTGTGAATAATAAAATATTTCTGTATTGTGTTTTCATGCTAATTTAAAATTCGATAATAAACCGGTTTATGTTCCGGAATCAGTTCAGGATGAACAGCATATACCAGATCAGCAAGGATAATATGCGGTTCAATAACACCCTTTTCAAAGTACGCCGATTCAGCAGGATTACACAAAATTACCGATTTATTTTTAAATGCGTTAAAATCAGCGTAATGAGCATTAAACCCTTCAAGCATATTGTAAGACACCTTGCTGCTGCTTGCAAAGACAATACGCCAGAAATCACACTCCATTCCTTTTTCATACACTGCTTCAAAATCCATAGGAATACTCGAAGTATGCTTATTATCAGCGAAAACATACTCTGTTCCGGCATCCTGATAAAAACCGGCAATATAACTTGCACCTCCGCTCACATACCATACACCCTGGTATTCAGTTCCACCAAAAATCGTTGGTCGAAGTTTAGCATTTTCTGCCACACTGTTTTTCAATTCATTATATTCCGCTTCGATTGTGCTGAAAATTGAGTCGGCCAAATGTTGTTTTCCGGTTACACACCCGAAAACCTTTATCCATTCGGCTCTTGCAAGCGGCGAATTCTCGCGGAACTCTTCAATATATATAACCGGAATCCCCTGAGCTTCGAAGAGTGTCATCTCAGAAGCACGCATATTATCAGTAAAAATCGCTGATGGAGCAAGTTCGAGAATCAATTCCTCATTAAGAGCAGCTCCTGATGCTACAATCGCTGTTTCTCCCGATCTGATTTTTGCTTTAATATCACTATCAAATATATAGGCTGAATCAGGTGCCCCGATAATGTGACCTGCTTCACCGATTGCAGTCAAAAAGGCAATATGAGTTGACGACAGGCATACCAAACGTTCCCCGGCAGTATCACATCGCAGGGCTGTTGTATTTCCTGTAGGATCCAAAAGCATAATATCACCCGAAGCCTCATCGAAAAAAAATTGTTCGGCATATTTCGCGCCCACTTTTTCGAAAGCCTTCTTTTCAGGCGATTTTTGTGCGCATCCGGACATTAATACTACAATCAGTATTAATATAATTTTATGCTGATAATTTAATCTTGTCACTTGCGAAATCAGTGTTATGTTAATTTGTGCTGAGATTCTGAATGCAAAGGTAAGCTTTTCAAAAAATCTTATCTTTGTAGAAATATTTTGTATTATGAAAATTGTATTTGCAAGGACACCGAAGCCGAAGCGATTTGATTTTCCTACGCGGTACTACGATCCGCGTAAGGAAGAGCTTGAAAAGCGGAAGAAAATGCGCGAAGACGGAAAACTGACTGCAGAAGACCGCATCAAGGGTAGTATGAAGAGTTCCTGGCATAAGGAAGCGAAAAAAAGTAACGACCGCAAAAATGTAATTACCACTCTGGTATATCTTGCCATTGCAGCATTATTAATCTGGTTCATCTTTGGAGCTAAAATATTTTAACCTCAATGTCTGATATTATTAATCTTTTACCCGATGCTGTTGCCAATCAGATAGCTGCAGGAGAAGTTGTGCAGCGCCCGGCATCAGCACTGAAGGAGATGGTAGAGAATGCTATTGATGCCGGTGCAGATGAGATTCAGATAATATTGAAAGATGCCGGAAAAGCTCTGATAAGAGTTGTTGATAATGGTGCCGGGATGAGCGAAGCAGATGCAAGAATGTGTTTTGAGCGTCATGCCACTTCAAAAATTTCAGAAGCTAAAGATCTTTTTGCACTGAGAAGTTTTGGATTCAGGGGTGAAGCACTGGCATCCATTGCAGCAGTTTCACAGGTTGAAATGAAAACCCGGCAGAAAAGCCGGGAACTGGGAACCGGCGTTATCATCGAAGGCTCAAAAGTTATATCTCATGAACCTGTCTCCTGCCCTGAAGGCACTTCTATTGCTGTAAAGAATCTTTTTTTTAATGTCCCCGCAAGACGCAATTTCCTGAAATCAAATAATGTGGAACTCCGTCATTGTATAGACGAGTTTCAGCGCATCGCTATTGCCAATCCGGGAATCGTCCTTGAACTTTTTCATAATGACAGGCCGGTCTTTCAATTAAAAAAAGGCAACCTTAAACAGCGAATTGTGGCTATTTTCGGCGGCAATTTTGATGAGAAAATTGTTCCGGTTGAAGCTGAAACATCCAGAATAAAAATCTCCGGATTCATAGGAAAACCTCAATATGCAAAGAAGACAAAGGGGGAACAATACTTTTTTGTAAATGGAAGGTTTATCAGGCATCCATACCTTAATCATGCTGTACAAACGGCTTTTGAGGATCTGATTCCAGACGGTGCTTTCCCCACATATTTTATTTTCTTTGAAGTAGATCCTGCTGATATTGACGTCAATATTCATCCCACAAAAACAGAGATTAACTTCTTGGATGCCAAGCTGATATACTCATTTCTGCGTTCAGCTGTAAAGCAGGCATTTGGAAAATTCAGCATTGCTCCCACAATAGATTTTAATACTGAGCAGACAATAAACATACCTCCCCCACCACGATCGGCTAATATCCCTGCCCCGTCAGTCAATATTGATCCTTCGTACTCTCCGTTTAGCAATAACAGGGATGAAGAGGCTCCATCGCAGGCAAATTGGGAAAAGATGTTTTCTCCCGATTCATTCCCGGGTGTGCAACAGCAGATAGATATTTCTGTGCCCGGTCTGGACGCTACCTCTCAGGAAGACACCGGTGAAAGTCATCCAAAGACATCAGAGCAGCTATTTTTACAGGTTCAGAATCGATTTATTCTTACCGGAATAAAATCAGGACTTATGCTCATCGACCAGCGCAAGGCACATCAAAGGGTGCTATACGAGAACTTCATGGAGAACCTGGAAAATGCCACTCCGGGAAGCCAAAAGACGCTGTTTCCGGAAACATGGCACCTGAATGCCTCAGATGCCAGTCTCGTTAATGAGCTTAATGAGCAGTTTTTACGTCTTGGATTTGAAATCAGTTCTGCAGGAGCAAACAGTTTTATTGTAAACGGTGTTCCGGCTGATTTGCCACAGGAATTAATCCTGCAAACTCTTGAAAACACGCTCGAACAATATAAGAATCAAAGCTCCGGATCTTCATCGCGGCATAAAAGGCTTGCAAAGGCTATGGCAAAGAGCATGTCAATCAGTAATAATAAAACACTTTCTCAGGAAGAGATGCAAACACTGGCAAATTCATTATTTGCATGCGCTGCACCTGAAAGCGACCTCGATGGAGGCAAAACCTTAATTATATGGCCATTTGACAAACTGGCTGAAATGTTCTAAAAAAAAACATATGAGTGGAAATCAATACCGTCCGGGAGGATTTGGAAATCTGCCACCGGTAGTAAAGAACCTTTTGATTCTCAACGTGATATTTTTTGCGGGGACCTATTTTGTAGGTATGACCACAGGTCAGGATCTCACCGGCTTACTGGGACTGCGATACCCTTTTGGTTCTGACTTCAGGCCATTTCAATTCGTGACATACATGTTTATGCATGGTAGTCTTTCCCACCTGTTTTTTAATATGTTTGCTTTATGGATGTTTGGCCGGATACTGGAGAATGTCTGGGGAAATCAGCGGTTTTTAATATATTACATGGTTTGCGGAATAGGCGCTGCATTAGTGCATTATCTGGTAGCCTGGTTTGAAATAAATCCGGTTATTAATGCAATGGATGCTTTTCTCGATCAACCCTCAATGCAAAGCCTGTCGGCATTTATTGCTTCCCACAAATTTCATGTAAGCGAAAACAGCGGAATAATCTGGGATCATTTTCTGGAATTCCAAAAGCAAGCCAACTTACTGACAATGAACCCCGCAAACCACTCTGCATTGCAGGCTTCAGTAGATTTTATTTCAGAATACCGTGAGTACTATCTCAACCTCCCGAATGTTGTTGGCGCTTCAGGTGCAGTTTTCGGTCTTTTACTTGCCTTTGGTATGCTATTCCCTAATGCGGAGATTATGATTTACTTTCTTTTCCCGCTAAAAGCAAAGTGGTTTGTAATTATTTACGGGGCAATTGAACTATTCGCCGGTTTCGCTGACAGCACAAGTAATGTTGCACACTTTGCCCATTTGGGTGGTATGGTTTTTGGGTTCCTGCTGATTCGCTATTGGCGTAAGCAAAACATATACTAATTATGTATTCACAAATGTTTCAGCAGTGGATTCAGGATATCCGCCGCTTTTTCGGATCCAAAAGTATTCTTTCACGATTAATCCTTATTAACCTTGCAATATGGATTATCTTCTTCATTGTCAAACAAATACTATGGCTTTTTCAGGCTCAGGAGCTTAGTGCGGAACTGGTAAGATTCTTTGCAGTCCCTGCTGATCCCGAAATACTTTTAAAGCGTCCATGGACACTTTTTTCATACATGTTTCTGCATGAAAGGTTCTGGCATATCTTTTTCAACATGTATATGTTGTATATCGGTGGTAGAATATTTCTTCAACACCTGACAGAACGTCATCTATTAAAAATTTATTTTATCGGAGGATTGGCAGGAGCACTTGTTTATGTATTATCCTTCAATATATTTCCTGTTTTCAGGGATGCCATCCCCTCTTCGGCTGCACTTGGTGCTTCAGCATCTGTACTTGCAATACTAATTGCAATTGCCACTTACCGACCCAATTACACAATTAATCTTGCGTTTTTCGGTCCTGTAAAAATGAAGCACATTGCGATTGTTTTTGTGCTGTTGGATTTGTTAAGTATCTCAGGATCAAACTCCGGAGGTCACCTTGCACACCTTGGGGGTGCCATGGCCGGGTTTCTCTATATTGTTTTCTCTTTTAAAACCTCCGTTGGAACTGCTAAAATCAGAATTCCAAAAGTAAAAGTCCCCGATTTCCTAAAAAAGAAGAATAAATCGAAATTCAAAGATGTAAATCGCAACAAAAGGCCATTGTCTGACGAGGAATACAATATCCGTAAAGCAAAGCAACAAAAAGAGATTGATAAAATCCTGGAAAAGATATCGCGCTCCGGCTACGACAGCCTTTCATCAAAGGAAAAGGAGATATTATTCAGACAAAGCAAACATTAAATCGCATAAAACTGTTTTACATTTACTTTGAAGAAGGCTGAAAAAAACAATACAAAAAAGAGGCATCCTCTGCTGAAGGGAATATTTATCCTTCTAACACTGGCAAGTGCTTTAATGCAGTCTGTACCGCTAATTTATAGTGATAACTTCCCATATGGTAAAGAGTTTTTGTCAATCACAGGACTGTTTTTTCCGTGGTTTATGTTTATTAATCTCTTCTTTCTTTTCTTCTGGCTCACAACAGGTAAGAAATGGTTTTTTGTATCTCTTGCCGCACTCGTCATTACCGCGGGAATTCCCGGGGGATATTATCAGATCAATCCCTTCGGTAAAGAGTTGAATGGAGACTCGTTAAAGGTGTTGACTTATAATGTTAAGTATTTGGGAATGGACTACAGCAAAAGTCAGGAGAAGAGCAAAGATCAGATTCTCAATTTTCTTTCTGAGGAAAACGCTGACATTATCTGTTTACAGGAATTTGATTGTTTACCCGGTACTTTTCTGGAATCTATTGACGAGCTAAAAAGTATTACCAAAACATCTCATTACGTATTTACCAGATATTATCCCGGATTAAATAACAGCGAGCGTATCCTGCTACTCACAAAGGACAAAGTTGTCAATAAGGGATCATTGAGTGATGATCATAGCAGAAGATATGCTGTTTATGCTGATATTCTGAGGTCCGGGGATACCATAAGGGTTATTAACTGCCACTTACAATCCATCTATCTCCGCGAAGAGGACAACCTCGGATTGGAAGATTTTCGGGCAGAAAATGCCGGAATTGGAGTTATTCAGGAAAAGAGTAAACGCATTTATGCCAAGCTGGCCAGAGCATTTCAGAAACGCGCAGCACAAAGTGATTCACTGGTAGCTTTTATAGAAAGCTCGCCCCATAAAATTATTCTTTGCGGTGACTTTAATGATACACCTTCTTCGTATACATATTCTTCGGTGAGGAAGCACCTTACAGATGCATTCAGAAAAGCAGGTCACGGCTCGGGCATAACCTTCGGAGAGCAATTTCCGGCCTTCAGAATAGACTATCTTTTTCACGATCCTGAATTCTCACCTTCGGAGTTTACAATTCACAGAAAGATCAAATTTTCAGATCATTATCCCGTAACTTCCCGGATTTATATAAAACACGAAATGTAATGGCTAAGGAATTTAAGTTGGAATCGGAATTTAAGCCCACCGGAGATCAGCCGGAAGCAATACGTCAGTTGTCGGAAGGAGTTTTACGCGGTGATGCTGCTCAGGTTCTATTAGGAGTCACCGGCTCCGGAAAAACCTTCACCATTGCCAATATGATTGAGAAAGTTCAAAGGCCGGTGCTTGTGCTGTCGCATAATAAAACCCTGGCTGCTCAACTATACAGTGAATTCAAGAATTTTTTTCCGGAAAATGCTGTAGAGTATTTTGTATCATATTACGATTATTACCAACCGGAGGCCTATCTTCCGGTTTCAGATACTTATATTGAAAAAGATCTGAGTATCAATGATAACATAGAAAAATTGCGGCTAAGTGCATCGTCAGCACTCTTATCCGGGCGCAGAGATGTGATTGTTGTAAGCTCAGTATCATGTATTTACGGAATTGGAAATCCGGAAGAATTTTCAAGTAACACAGTGGTAGTGAGACGCGGAGATCTTATTGGCAGGAATAATCTGCTCCACAAATTTGTTGCATCACTTTATAGCAGAACGGAACTTGATTTAACACGCGGAACATTTCGTGTGCGAGGTGATTCAGTAGATATTTTTCCTGCTTATGCAGATTTTGGATTCAGAATTATGTTTTGGGGAGATGAGGTTGAGGCGCTTGAAATCATTGAACCTGAGACCGGAAAGCGCATTGAAGAACTTGATGAGATAACAGTTTATCCTGCCAATATTTTCGTTACTACAAAAGAGACACTGAATAGTGCAGTAAAAGAGATTCAGGATGATTTACGGGCACAGGTGGATTATTTTAATGAGATAGGAAAACCACAGGAAGCAAAACGTCTGGAAGACAGGGTTACCTATGACCTGGAGATGATGAAGGAGCTCGGCTATTGTTCGGGAATAGAAAATTATTCCAGATACTTTGATCACCGTAGCCCCGGCAGCAGACCATTCTGCCTGATAGACTATTTTCCGGATGATTTCCTGCTTGTTGTTGATGAATCACATGTGACTATTCCTCAGATCAGAGCCATGTATGGTGGAGACAGGTCGCGAAAGCAAAACCTTGTAGAATATGGCTTCAGACTTCCTTCGGCGCTGGATAACAGACCCTTAAAATTTGATGAATTTGAGGGCATAATTCCGCAAACCATATATGTAAGTGCCACACCCGCTGATTATGAGCTCAATAAGTCAGAAGGCATTGTTGTGGAGCAGCTCATAAGACCTACCGGACTTCCTGATCCTGTCATCGAAGTGCGACCCAGTCTGGATCAGGTTGATGACCTTCTGGATGAAATTCACAGAGTTGTAAAGAATGGCGAGCGGGTTCTGGTAACCACGTTAACAAAACGCATGGCCGAGGAGCTTACAAAATACCTCACCAAGCTTCAGATTTCCTGTCAATACATTCACTCTGATGTAGATACACTCGACCGTGTTGAGATTATGCGCGACCTAAGGAAAGGTGTTTATGATGTGCTTGTAGGTGTAAACCTTCTCAGAGAGGGACTTGATTT
>PKSY01000049.1 GCA_002869405.1 Marinilabiliales bacterium | reverse complement strand
TTCAACACCGCCGCCTCCGGGACCTACGCCGACTCCCATTAAAGCATGGCCCGCAGCAATCGCTCTCCTCGCTTTGGTTGCAATAAAACTCTTTCGTAATTAATACTTTCTCAGAAAGATATACAGAAAGCGCTACGACTCCCTCGTGAAAACCCACTTCTCTGCAGTGGATTCATCCGTATTATATTGATATCCGTTGAGATTGTATGCCTTGATATCTTCTACATCCGTTATCCTGTGCTCAATGATAAACCTTGTCATTGCTCCACGCTGGTGCTTGGCATATATGGTTACAACTTTGTAGCTGTCGCCCCGCCAGTCTTTGAATTCAGGGGTTATTACTTTGTATGGCAGCTTTCTTAAAAACAGTGCTTTGGAGTATTCTCCGCTGGCGAGGTTGAGCAGGGTTTTCTCCTTCTCAAGCTCTTTCAACGCTTCTGCTTTCATCAGCTCACCCCAGTATCTGTAAAGTGAATCAAAAATCTCTGTTTTCCATTTAATCCCAAGCTCCAGACGATATGGCTGCACTCCGTCCAGTGGCTTCAGATACCCGTATAGCCCTGAAAGAATCCGCACATGGTGCTGACTCCATAAAAGATCTTCATCTGAGAGCGTATCTGCCGATAATCCGTTAAATACTTCTCCGCGGTATGCCAGCAATGCCGGTGTGACCATGCTTCTCTCTGCTGCTGCACTCCATTGCTGATACCTGTTGTAATTTTCTCTTGCAAGCTTTGGACTTACTTTCATGATTTTTTCCACTTCCTCCACAGACAAGGTTTTTAGCTGTGACATAAGTTCTTGTGCCTGTTTGAGATGAACAGGGGTTGTAGTTTTTTCGGGCAGCCTGTCGTTGACTGCCTCCATGGTTTTCGCGGGGGAGAGAAATACAAGCATAGATCTATTCCATTATTTTGCGTACCAGAAAAGTAAAAAGACGATAGCCGAGGATTCTTCTGAGGATCAATACTGTTTTGGCTCCTCCTGCACAGGGATACCGAAGTTTCTGCTTTCCATCAGTTGCGGCTTTAAAAATTGTTTTGGCAACCACATCTACTGATGAGTTATTTCTGTCAGCAGCTTTGCGTGTTTTAGCCTTAACTTTTTCAATATAAGGTTTATAGTCTGGTGCCAGCGATGCATCTGCCACTACCTGACTTCGTCCTGCAAAATCTGTGCGTGTGGCTCCGGGTTCAATAAGTTTTACTGTGATATTGAAGGGTCTGACTTCATACCTCAGGGTTTCGGTAAACCCTTCGATGGCAAATTTGGTGCTGAAATAGAGGCTGTACAGAGGAACGCTTACTCTGCCTCCAAGGCTGGAAATATTAATGATCATTCCTGATTCCTGAGCCCGGAAATAGGGGAGAATCGCCTTTGTGACATTCATTACACCAAAAACATTCACTTCAAACTGATCTCTGAGCTGTGTGGGTGTTGTGGCTTCAAAGGGTCCAGTAACACCGTATCCGGCATTATTAATCAGTACATCAATTCTGCCAAATGCTGCAACAGCATTATCAATTGCATTCTCTATGGATGATGGATCTGTGACATCCAGCTTCAGGACTTTCACATTCTCCAGGCCCTTCAGCTCTTTTTCCTTTACGGGATTTCGCATTGTAGCTGCTACGTTCCATCCTTTTGAATGAAAATACAATGCAGCAGCTTTTCCTATTCCGCTGCTGGCACCAGTGATAAATACTGTTTTCATATTACCAGGTTATTTTCGGACAACCACCAAGGTTATCGTTCATTTGCATTACTTCGGCCATCTTTTTCAACACATGCCCGTGCCATCCGGGAACTAACAGATGATGATTTCCCAATGGTTTTTCGATTAACAATTTCGCGTCGTTCTTGTTTATGGCCAAACGTATCTGCGTTCGGCAGGCTTCCATCATATCTTCGTGTGGCAAAGTCTCTGCTTCTGTTACAAATACCTGATTCAGAGAATTATTGAAGCGGACGATAGTATATTTGCCCTCTCCCATAATTCCCTTCACGGCTGTTCCGACGCCGGTTTCATAATGTGTGGTTACATAATGAGATTGCAACAGGTTCTGAGGTACAGTGCAGTGTGCCAGCGTGATCTCCTCATCCCCAATCTCCACAATATTTGCCATCCACGGGAT
>PKSY01000128.1 GCA_002869405.1 Marinilabiliales bacterium | reverse complement strand
CCGGGTTATTGATTCCAATCCCAGGGCCATGGCAGAAATTTTTCAGGCATCAGCAGCACATAGGGGAATGTCTGTTGTAGAAATTCTGCAGAATTGTGTGATCTTTAATAACGGAGCGCATAATTACCTGAAGGATCGTGAGCATAAAGCTGACCGTCAGCTGTGGTTAGAGGATGGTAAACCGATGATTTTTGGTAAGGAAAATAACAAAGGACTTATCCTTAACGGAACGGAGCTGGAAGTTGTAACAATTGGAGAAAATGGTATAACTGAAGAGGATATTCTGATTCACGACTCTTCTACTGCTAATCCGATTATCCATCTTCAACTGGTGAGGATGAAAGCACCTGAATTCCCGGTGGCTTTTGGTGTTATTCGTAATGTGAAGAAGCCTTCTTATGAGCAGTTAATGGTACAGCAGATTGAGGACGTAAAGGCCAAGTCGAAGATTAAATGTGCCGATGATCTTTTCCGTAGCGGAACAACCTGGGAAGTAGAGTAATAACTTCCATATAGATATTAATAAGGCTGTACATCATTTGGATGAACAGCCTTTTTTTATTACCTCAACAACACTTCGGCAAATTCAATCGATGCCACCTTTGGTTCAGATACCTGTGAAAAAAGCCACACGTCGGTGTGGCTTTACGGAAATATGATAAAAATATTGTAATTCAGTTTTATATACTGAGCTTGTTAAGCCAGTTTGCGATTCTTTCGTCGCTTTTTTCGCTTTCATTCACTTCATCCAGTGGAAGCCCGACGAATTTACCGTCTGAAAACGCTTTTGAGGATTCAAACCTGTATCCATCTGCAGCGCATTCACCCTGAGGTGTTGCACCCATATCAGTAAAAGTATGGATAATGTCAGCCATATCATTTACAAAGTGATGAGGATAGAGTATCTGATCTCCGAGGCCAAAAACCGCAATGGTTTTTCCGTTTAGACTGATGTTTTTGTCTTTACATTTTTTGAGGAAAAGAGTCCATTCATTGTTTCCGGAAACCTCTTCCCAGTTTTCTGCACCTACGGTAGAACCGCCTGCAATAATACCGGTGTAGTTGTCAAATATTTGAGGGTCAACTTCTTCAAGGTTAAAAATATCTGCTTTTTCAGGAGTCAAAGCAGTAAAAATTTTGTGCGCGCAACGATCCACGGCACCACCTTCAGGCCAGTACAGTACGAGTGTTTTTTTCATGTTTTTTGATGCTTTACTTTGGGTTCGAAGTTACAATTATATTTCTACCAATTTGTGTTTTATGGCATAAATTATTACTTCCACCATGTTTTTCATTTCGCTTTTCAGCAGAATATTGGCACGGTGTTTTTCCACAGTCCGTTCAGAAATAAACAGAGTTTCAGCGATTTCCTGGGTAGATTGCCCCATGCAGATATGTTCGAGGATTTCCGATTCGCGTTTTGAAAGCGTAAAGGCAGGTTCTTCAGCCGCTTCGTTTTGCTTTGCGGAATCCTGGCCATAAACTTTTATAAGTTTGGTTACCAGGTCTTTAGAGACTGCGATATCAATTGATTCTGATGATTCCAGAGAGCGACGGAGCTGATCAACCTCCGATGCTGAAAGACTAATGGCATATTCTGAATTATTTCCGGTCTTCTTTTGTACAATAGTTCCAACCACACTTGTTTTACCTTTTATTTTCGATGGGCCGGCATAGAGTTCAACAGAGAAGGGGTCTTTTCTTCTGTTTAATGCAATAAACTCCATCTGGATACTTCTCTCAAAACCTTTCTGACAGCGGATAAGTTTTTCTTTTACCGTATCCCGGTAATCGATATCTACCAAATCCATGAAGGTAAGGTTGTCAAACTCATCACGGTAATAATCAAAAATGTCGGCCATCACTCTGTTCACGGAGAGGAACTTATCATCCTGATAAATGAAAACTCCATTGGGGCTGTTTTCAATCAGTGTTCTGAATTTATCCTCATTGGCCTGCATAAGTTTTTCATGCTTTTTGAGCCGTGTCTGAATAGTCAGATACAACTCTTCATGATCGATAGGCTTTGTGAGGTAATCGTCAGCACCCAGCTGCATTCCGGTTCTGATGTCCCGTATGTCATCGCGGGCAGTCAGAAAAATGAAAGGAATATTGCTTGTGGCCGAACTCTCCTGTAATACACTAAACACTTCGTACCCATCGATATGAGGCATATTGATGTCGCAAATTATAATATCGGGGAGAACATCGAATGCTTTTTGAATTCCAACAGCACCGTTTTCAGCAACGGAAACGTCAAAACCCCTGGCCTTTAGAAACACCTGAGAAGTTTGCGACAGGGCGCGGTCGTCATCTATGAGTAAAACTTTATGCATAAGTCAATTTCATATACGTTAGGTGTTCAGGAATGTTTCGACAAAACTAAGAAAAATAATATTACCTTCGCTTTTCAACTTTTTTGAACGATCTTTCCATAAATAAAAATAATCGCTTTTTGGGAACACTTTGATATAAATATGTATCTATACAAATATCTGATAAAAAGTAATGCAGCAACACTTTGAAAAATATATAGCGGGGATGAACCTTGAAAAGGGGAAACTCCGGATTCTTCTCACCGTGAGTGGTGGAAGAGATTCGATGTGTATGCTGCATCTGTTTATGAAATCAGGTTTTGAAATTGGTGTTGCGCATTGTAATTTCGGTCTGCGTGCTGCCGAGTCGGATGGCGATGAAGCTTTTGTGGCAGAATTTTGTGCTGAGAATCAAGTGCCATTTTATGCCAGAAGCTTTGAAACTGCAGCATATGCCGGGTCCAATGGTATTTCTATTCAGATGGCAGCCAGGGATTTGCGTTATGAGTGGTTTAATGAGCTCTCTGACGAGAAGGGTTATGATTATATTGCCACCGCACATCACCGTGATGACCTGACAGAGACCTTTCTTATCAACCTGATCCGTGGAACAGGAATTGCCGGATTGCATGGTATTCTGCCGGTTTCAGGAAAGCTTATACGACCGATGCTCTTTGCCGGACGTGAAGAAATTACATCGTATGTTAATAGTGAAAAGATTGCTTTCCGCGACGACTCCTCCAATGAATCGGTGTATTATTTAAGGAATAAAATCCGTCATGAGGTAATTCCGGTTTTTGAAAAAATTGAGCCGTCTTTTTCACAGAAAATTAATGAAACAGCGGTGGTCATCAGAAAAGGAGAGGAGATAATACTCAACAGCCTTGCCATAGCTGAAAGGGAAGTTGTCACAAAGGCTGATGGTATTACAGTTATTGATAAGCGGGAGCTGATGTGTAAGAAACCAACAGATTATTATCTCTACCATTTTCTGAAACCATTTGGCTTTACATATTCGCAAACTGAGAATATTCTCGATTGCATAACCGGTCAGTCCGGAAAGGAATTTCTCTCACATCAGTATAAGCTGATAATTGGCAGAAAAGGATTAATAATTCAGGAAGTTGAGTCAAAAGATGATAAAGAGTATTATTTGATAGAGGATTTCGAACAAATCACTCACCCTTTGTGTTTGAAAATGAAGCAGGAAAAAATCAATCCTGCCACCTTCACATTTCCGGGGTCGGAACTTGAGGTTTGCCTTGACAAGGAAAAGTTAAAGTTTCCTTTACTTTTGAGAAGATGGCAGGAAGGTGATGCTTTCTTCCCTTTAGGGATGGATAATAAAAAGTTGTTGAGTGATTTTTTTATCGATGAGAAATTTGAAATACCACAAAAAACCGGGACATGGTTGCTGCTTTCGCAGAATGACATTGTATGGATAGTGGGTCACCGTATCGATCACAGATATCGTATTACGGACTCGACAAAAGAGATTATCCGTTTTTCAATTTGTAAACAAGAAAAATAAATACTTTATAAAGAGGGAAGAATTATATTATGAAGAAACTATTCATTGTATTTTTTGCAGTTTTAATTCAGAGTTCACTATTCGCACAGATTTTTGAACCTGTTGAGTGGACTTTTGAAACAAAAGAACTGGGTGGTCAGGAGTATGAGTTGCTGATGAAAGCAACTATTGAAGAGCACTGGCATCTCTATTCTCAGCATATCGATGAAGGAGGCCCTGTGCCGACATCCTTTACCTTTGAGGAGAACGATAATTATGAATTGATTGGTGATGTTCAGGAGCCTAAATCCATTGAGGAGTTCAATGATCTTTTTGGGATGACGCTAAAGTACTTCGACAATGAAGTGACATTTTCACAGAAGGTAAAGATTTCGGGACCGGTAGTAGTAGCCGGTTTTCTGGAATTTATGTCGTGTGATGACAAACAGTGTCTGCCACCTGCAGAGGTTGATTTTGAATTCGCACTTGGCGGAGCAGAGATTCAGGGTACAGATAAGATTACAGCTGACGCAACAGAAAAGGAAGTCGGAGGTGGCGTTTCGGCTGTGACTTCCGAAGTCTCAATCGGAGAAGCTGATATTGCATTTTCCACTCCTGATGAGGAAGAAACCTCCGGCGGCGGAAGATCTTTATGGGCCATTATATTTGAAGCTATTGCATGGGGGTTTGCCGCACTGCTGACACCTTGTGTTTTCCCGATGATTCCAATGACGATCTCGTTCTTTATGAAAGGTGGAGACAATAAGATAAAGTCACGGATTAATGCTTCTACTTTTGGAATTTCCATTGTGCTTCTTTACACACTTCCTATAGCAGTTATTATTCTTGTTACATATCTCCTTGGCGGAGATAGCGTAACAGCCGATATCTTTAACTGGCTGGCCACACACTGGATTCCAAACATCCTTTTCTTCCTGATATTCATGATCTTTGCGGCTTCATTCTTCGGTGCCTTTGAGATTACGCTTCCTTCATGGATGGTGAATAAATCAGATGCCAAAGCAGATCGCGGAGGTATTGTTGGCGCATTTTTCATGGCGCTTACATTGGTGCTTGTATCATTTTCGTGTACAGGTCCTATTGTGGGTTCTGTGATTGTAAAGTCTGCTCAGGGTGAGATCTGGGAGCCTATTGTAACGATGCTGGCATTTTCTGCTGCATTCGCGCTTCCATTTACCTTGTTTGCCTTCTTCCCAAGGTGGCTGAATAACCTGCCAAAATCAGGTGGTTGGCTTAACAGCGTAAAAGTTGTTCTTGGTTTTATCGAAGTGGCTCTGGGATTTAAATTTCTCAGCGTTGCGGATCAGGTATATCACTGGGGAATCCTCGACCGTGAAGTATATCTCGCAATCTGGATTGTAACATTCACACTCCTCGGGTTCTATCTGCTCGGCAAACTGAAGTTTAAGCATGATAGTGATGTGCCCTACGTTAGTACCGGCCGGCTGGCACTCTCCATACGTGTGTTTTCATTTGTAGTATACATGATTCCGGGAATGTTCGGTGCTCCGCTTAAAGGTCTGTCAGGATATATGCCTCCAATGTCAACACACGACTTTAACCTTCGTGAGGTTGTCCGTGAAGAGGTACAGCTTATGGGACCTGTATCCGGTGCTGCTACAGGAAGTGCTGTTCCTATACAGGAAATAAAAGGGTGTGAGCCTCCCAAATATGCAGATTTTCTGCATCTACCACATGGCCTTGAAGGATATTTCGATTATGAACAGGGTCTTTCCTGTGCAAAAGCTCAGAATAAGCCTGTATTTATTGATTTTACAGGTCACGGATGTGTAAACTGTCGTGAAATGGAGGCCAGCGTATGGTCTGATCCAAAGATCCTAAAACTTCTTCGTGAAGAGTTTGTAATTACTGCATTGTATGTGGATGATAAAACAAAACTTCCGGAAGAGGACTGGGTGACTTCTGATTACGATAATAAGGTGAAGAAGTCTATTGGTAAGAAGTATGCTGATTTTCAGATTTCCAGGTTTAATACCAATGCTCAGCCATATTACTGCTTACTGGATCTCAACGGAGAGCTCTTGATAGCACCGCGTGCATATGATCTGGATGTGGATGAGTTTTATGAATTTTTGAAAGCTGGAATCGCTGAATTCAAAAAACGACACGATTAAACGATATATGTAAAAAATTGATTATATTGAGGCTGTCAAAAAAGACAGCCTTTTTTGTGGGTTAACAGAGTGCATATAAATATAAATTAATAGTATTATGAAAACCTTTATACTCCTGAGTATGATGACCCTTTGTGGGTTTCTGGTGGCTTATGGCCAGACTTTTTCAGATGTGAATGCCGGACTTGAAAATATGGGGCGCAGTGATGTGGCCTGGGGTGATTTTGATAATGATAATGACCTCGACCTTCTAATCAGCGGTATTGCCGGCTACGATGGCAGTGATGATTTTAAAAGCATTCTTTATCGTAATGATGAAGGAGTATTTGTTGATATTGAAGCAGGATTACCCGGAATCGCAAATTGCCACAATGAGTGGGGTGATGTTGATGGTGACGGTGATCTTGATATCATAATGATAGGAGGAAACCCGGGGAATGTGTTGTATCTTTTTGAGAATGATAATGGTATATTTACGGAAATGGAAACCAATCTACCTTCAGTAGGGAAAGATGGCGTGGTTAGGTGGGAGGATTTTGACCGCGATGGAGATCTTGACCTTTTCCTTGGTGCATATTATACTACTGATGTTTTCCGTAATGGTGGGGATGGAGTTTTTACTGCCATTGGTGCGGGCTTTCCTTCTATGAACTCATGTATGGCCGATTGGGGAGATTATGATAATGACGGTGATGCGGATTTAATTATTTGTGGAAACGACGGAGCCGGAGGTTTTTGTGATATATACCGTAATGATGATGGTGCTTTTGTGGGATTAGCACAGCCTTTCCTTGGGCTCTTCGCCGGTGAAGCCAATTTTGTGGATATTGATTCAGACGGCGACCTGGATGTATTTATGTCAGGTTATAATGAAACGCTGACTCCTCATGCAAAGATGTATATCAACGATATCGGATTTTTCTTTGAATTGCCGGCAGGCGTTACTTCCATGGCTTTGGGAGCCGTTACATTTGGTGATATGGATAATGATGGCGATATGGATCTTTTTATGAGCGGAAATGTGGCAGGTTGCGGAAACCTGGGAGCGATAATTTATCGCAATGACAATGGTTCATTCTATACTCATAATGCACCAATCACAGGCATTGTTCGCGCCGATGGGGAGTGGGGTGATTTTGACAATGATGGCGATATGGATTTGGTAGTTACAGGTTTTACAGGAAGCAGTGTTCCTTACACCCGGCTTTTCAGAAATGAACTTGGCGATAATACTTATACTGTAAATAATCCACCCGCAATAGTGGAAAATATGGATGCTGTGATTACCAATAATGATGTTATTCTTAAGTGGGACAGCTCTACTGATGACCATACCGGCACTGAGTCTATCTCATATAATGTATATCTGGGAAATCTGAGTGCAACGGGCAATTTTGTGAGCCCGAATGCTATTATCACATCCGGAAAACGACTAATTGCAGAGGTTGGAAATGCAGGAATGAAGACGGAATATGCCGTAAATAACCTTCCTCCGGGTGATTATTACTGGAGTGTGCAGGCTATTGATCAGTCTTTTGTTCCAAGTGCTTTTTCAGATGAGGGTTACTTTAGCATTGTGGGTACAGGAATTCAGCAGGAGACACAGGAAAATATTGGAGTTTTTCCAAATCCGGCAACCGATTTTATTGTGCTGAACGGAGATGCTTCAGCGGATATATCAATATATGATTTGGCCGGAAAGCAGGTTGCTGAGCATTTTAATGTTTCTGCCGGAGATAAGATCTATGTTAATAATCTCAACGGAGGGCTGTATATTTTAAAGGTTATTCAGGGAAGCAGCATTCAGGAGATAAAATTCCTTAAGCACTGATTACGTGATTAAAGGTATTTATTCAGTAATGCGTTAAATTTTACTTTGGTGATTGGTTTTGCAAGGTAATCGTTAAACCCGGAATCCATAATTTCTTTTTGCTCATCGGCCATGGCATGAGCTGTTTGGGCAACCACAATCATGTCAGGGTTGTCATCTTTAATAGCTTTCATGGCGTCGTAACCATTCATCTCAGGCATTTGAATATCCATTAGTACGAGGTCTATCTGTTCCTTGTAAACATTATAAATTTCAATAGCCTCAAGACCGTTTTTTGCTCTCAGAAGAGTAACTCCTGTTTTGCGAAGTTGCGTTTTCATAAGGAAGAAGTTTGAATCCTCGTCTTCAGCCACAAGTATTATTTTGTTTTGCAGGTCCGGAGCCACTTTTGTATCAGATGCCTGGGTGTCGGAGATAGTTTCTTTTACGGGGTTATAAGGTAGCGTAAAGTAGAATGCAGAACCTTCGCCGGGTCTGGAATCGGCCCAGATTTTTCCGCCAAGCATTTCTGTCAGGTTTCTGCTGATTGTGAGCCCAAGGCCCGTACCACCAAATTTTCTGGTATTTGACTCATCAATCTGCCTGAAATGATCGAAGATCAGGCTAAGGTTTTTCTTTTTAATGCCTATTCCTGTATCTTTAACATAAAAGAGGAGATTATCATTTTGGTGTTCATAGCCAAAGGTTATAGACCCCTCTTCAGTGAACTTCAAAGCATTACTAAGCAGGTTATTCATAACCTGCCGGAATCTCTCGGGATCTGTAAGTATGGAAGCCCTTTCATCCGGTAGAGTCTTATCGGATATAATCTGAATATGAGATTTGTCAAATCCTTTTTTTAATTCAGCGTAATATTCTTCCAATTCATTGATAATAAGGTTGATATTTGTAGGGTAGATTTTGATGTTTACCTGTCCGGCTTCAATCTTAGCCAAATCAATTATGTCATTAATAAGCGTTAGCAGGGTTTTCCCTGAAGATTTGATATATGCGGAATACTCTTTTTTATCTTCATTGGCAATATCACTGTCTGCCAGTAATTCTGAGAATCCCAGAATAGCATTCATAGGGGTTCTGATTTCATGCGACATATTGGCCAGGAAGCTGGATTTCAGCCGGTCTGCCTCTTCAGCAGCCTCTTTGGCGATCAGCAGCTCCTTTCTTGCCGCTTCAATCTCTGTATTCTTATCTTTAAGCTTTTGATTTTGAGAGTGTACTTTACGGTTATTTCTTGCGCTGTTGACAAAGAAATATGCCACAATGATTACCATAAAAACAACGACATAGAGAATTCCACGTTGCTGCTGATTTCGCAACTTTTGCTGCTCCAACTGCATATTTGCCAATTCTGATCTGTCTCTCAGAATCTCAATATCTCTGAGATGCTTTTCATAATCGTACTGGGTTTGCAATTGATTTAGTCTTTCCTGTTTCTCGAGGCTGAAGATCGAGTCCTGCATTAAATGATATCTTTCCAGATACTGATATGCAGTTTGGTAATCATGTTGTTCAGCATAGAGGTCATTGAGCGCCTGAAGATTTTCAAGAATTACTTCAACAACACCCATCTCTTTTGAAATCGCCAGACTCTCTTTATATAATGCTACCGCTTTATCAAGTTCATTGTTTTTCTGGTAAACTTTACCTATTTGGTTCTTTACACGTGCAATTCCTTCAATATTACCAAGTTGCTCGCTCAGTGCAAGCGATTTTTCATAATACTGAAGAGCTGCATCAAGCTCATTGAGTTCAAAATGAAGGTCACCGATATTTCCAAAAGAAATGGCAATTCCGGATTTATTATTGCTTTCGAAATCGTACGACAATGACTTGATAAAATGGTCGCGGGCTTTTACATAATCTTTATTGTAATAGTGTATCAGGCCAATATTATTTAAAGCATTTGAAATCCCTTCCTTGCTTTCAAGGTCTCTGTAGATATCTAATGCTTTTTCATAATACTCCAGTGCTTTGTCATAATCCTTCTGGTAATCATATACAATACCCACATTGTTGTATATAGTAGCAATGCCGTCTCTGTCGTTGAGTTTATTGTATATGGAAAGCGCATCGAGATATTTTGACAAGCCATCACTATACTGTCCCCAGGTGACATAAATTCCGGCGATATTATTCAGGTAAGAGGCAATTCCGAGACTATCGCTGAGCTTAACTGCAAGACGAAGCGCTTCATTATATTCAATAAGTGCCTCAGCAAACTTTGATTCCTCTTCGAGGAAAATCCCTTTATAATTGTGGTATCTCGAAAGGAGATCTTCATCATTGTTTTTTACCGCAAAATCATTGGCTTTCTCCAGATAATAGTTTACAGAATCAGGATGTTCCGAATATACTCTGTCACTTTCAAAAAGATAATGATACCCTGAAGAATATTCTGAATCAGATGCAGAATCCTGAACATCACTCTGGGCAAAACAATATTCAACGCTCATAGTAAGGATGAGAAAAAGCGCTGAAAGGAAATATGTATGTACAATGTGTGTTTTCAAGTAATTCTTATTATCTGTATGCCATTTTATTCATATAAAAGACCGTTCTTTTCCCGGACTTTGTTACTCTGCTGTTTCGGATAGTCTGATATCCTGAAACAAGAAAATACTGACCATACCAGTGTGTTATAGTACTGGTTCCCGTATCCATAAGCCGATCGCGGGAATATAGAAAGTCAACTCCTGCAACCGTAATATCATCAATTATTTCATCTTTATTAATCACCTGACTTGCCACTTTCCCGATTCCGGCATAGGCAAGAAGGTAATACTTATCATCCTTTACGAGAGCAGAGATGTTTTTGTTGCGGTCAACGATAACATCGCGGATATCCATATGGTTTGTCCAGACGATATTACCATCTCTGTCAAAGGAACAAACAATTGCTTTGCTGTATCTGAAACCGTCAAATACGTCATAATATGTGGTTAGCGGCCTGCCGTAATAGTCATATGCCATTGTTGAAACAGTATGAAACTGAGGGTAGTAGCTTTCCGTTAGCAGAATAATTTCATTATTATGTATCTCAGGTTCATGAAATGAGAGGTATAGTTTTATGTCAGGAGTTTTATCCTTTTTCCTCTGTTTTCTGGTGGTTGAGATATCGTTTGCGGATATTATGCTGTAGATATCATCAAACTCATTCAGAGGTAATATTTTAAGGCTGTCGTTTAAAATATGATATGAGAAGAGCCCGCTGTAGGGAGTACCGTATTCATCTGCATAATTTCTGACAGAATTGTACGTATCATTATAACCTCCGATAATTAGTGCCAGGCTGTCTCCCTGTGATATTAATCTGGCGCTGTTTACCACCTGGCGATCTTTAAATCCTGAGATAGATTCTGCGATAAAAGTCGTACTCAATGGTTCCCAGAAGAAGTAATCAACAGATTGAGTTTGTTGATGAGGTTCAAAGCTGCTGATAAAGCAGAATCTGTTATTATCGTGATCGTAGTCAATGGATAGTAATTTATGATCTTTACTTAATTCAAACGGTAGTTGTGATTGCACCATTGTATTAAAATCAAGATAGAGAAGGTTGGCGTTACCTTTGGATCGTTCAACACCAATCACAACAATATTCCGGCTTATTTCCATTGCGGATTTTTGAGGTCTTCCGGCAATCGTTGTTTTCATCTCTTTGATATCGGCTGTGGTGAGGTCAATTCTTAAAACCTGAAGGTTTATTTCATCTTTAATTTTTCCACTTTTGGAAAATGCGAGATAGAGGATATTTTCATTTTGTGCGTCATGGCGGAATTTCAGTTCTTCACCGATGTTAAAATTTCTTCTCCAGACAGGTTTAAAGTTTACATCCATAAGGAGAAATTCCCATATCAATGCATTATCAGCTTCTTCCATGGTTGGATAGATAGCCAATACCCCATAAATGCCACAGGGCACTGCTACATAGGGTTCCACACCCGGATCGCATTCAAATTCAACCCGTAGCGGTTTATCCTGTTGCCCCATTGCCATACCAGACAAAGCAACCAGAAACAGTGACAAGAGTATTTTATAAATTCTATTCATAGATTCCAGGCTAAAAGTACAAAATTCAAATCGATTAAAAAACCCGGTAAAGTAATACTCTACCGGGTTATATAAACGTTTGAAATGATTGCTATTGTATAATCAGTTTGCTGATGGTGGATAGATTATTCCTATCGGCAACGAATTTTACGATATAAAGCCCTGAGGCCAATGCGTCGACATTAATATTTTCTGTTGCGTTTACTGATTTTTCCAAAACTATTTCTCCTGTAAGGGAAACAATCCTGATGATGCCGGATTCATTAGTCTTCAGACGAATAACGTCCTTGGCAGGGTTTGGATAGATGCTCAATTGAAGTGCCTCATTATGTTGAATTCCTACCTCGTATTCCCCAAGGAGCATAACATTATCTACTTCCCAGGCTGCTGCTCCGGAAGTAGTACTGGTATATTTAAAAGCGAGCGTAACATTTTCGCCAATAATTCCAGAGAGGTCAATATCACCACTGGCTGTCCATTCCCAACTTCCATTTGAGAGTTCAGCGTCAAGTGTTGTCCAGTCAGAGCCATTAGGATCGTCACCACCACCGGGGTAATTTGTTGAATAAAGTACCTCCAGCTGTGGACCGGAGTAGTTTTGAGCTGTATAGAAGGTAAAGATCTCATTCTGGTAGTCATCCATGTTAAGCATTGGTGAAAGCAGCCAGTCTTCATTATCCATGGCACTGGCGGAGTACCCACTCATTTTTGCACAAGGAGAATCATCAACACCATAATTCGGAATAACTTCCCATAGTTCCTGACCAACAATGCTGAGGGTAGTCCAGGTTCCCCAGGTATTATCGTTGAAATCTACGGAAGTAATAATAACTGCAGAAGCTGTTTCAGCCTGAGCCTGAGGGGCAGTGCCATCAGTTTTGTAATCGATATTCATACCACCATTGGAGTATGGGAAGATAACGAAGTTATATGTTGTAGCACCCTGGAGACCGCTAAAAGCTGCCACTTCCTCACCGTAAGCTATGTTTACAGCTCCGTTTCCATCTGAGAGGTCGAGGTCATCCGAAACAGGGTTGCCATCTTCCGGAAGGGTCCATG
>PKSY01000129.1 GCA_002869405.1 Marinilabiliales bacterium | reverse complement strand
ATTAGGGCTAAACGCACTCCAGGATGGGGATTACCGTGACTGGGATCAGATGATTGACACCAATGTTAAGGGTCTTCTGTATGTCAGTGAGATGGTGATGCCATGGATGATAGCAAATAAAAAAGGTCATATCATTAATGTTGGAAGCATTGCCGGCACAGAAGTATATCCCGGCGGAAATATTTACTGCGCTTCAAAACATGCGGTAAATGCTATCTCTAAAGCAATGCGAATTGACCTTCTGAAACATGGAATAAAAGTTACACAGGTGC
The DNA here is from genome assembly GCA_002869405.1 of Marinilabiliales bacterium. Classification (GTDB taxonomy): domain Bacteria; phylum Bacteroidota; class Bacteroidia; order Bacteroidales; family BM520; genus BM520. Next base: position 12,679 of record PKSY01000129.1, on the reverse strand, counting down.
GTCCGGGTCTCGCGGAAACTGAATTATCAATGGTTCGGTTTAAAGGTGATGCCGAGAAAGCAGATAATGTTTATAAAGGCTACGAACCCATGCACCCGGAAGATATTGCTGAGGTGATTTTCTATGTATCCTCTCTTCCTCCTCACCTGAATATCAATGACGTAGAGCTAACCCCAACAGCTCAAGCCAATTCATACACTGTATTTAAACAATAGCTATACAATTATCGTTATAAAGCCCATAAAGATTTTTATTATCTTTATGGGCTTTATGCTTGTTATCAACTAATCATTTCTGTTATGACTGAAGTTAAGAGAATATTCGACCTTCTTCCATACATGGTAGAGAAATACCCTGACCTGAAAAACGCTATTGTTACAAAATCCAATGACGAATGGATAGAGTGCAGTGTTCAAAAATACAAAGAGATGGCCGAGCTTATCAGCTATGGGCTGCTTTCTCTGGGAGTCAGGAAAGGAGACAAGATTGCCTCAATCAGTAGTAGCAGAACTGAATGGAATTGGCTCGACATGGGAATCATGCAGATTGGCGCTGTTCATGTTCCCATATACCCGACTATCAGTGAAGATGATCACAGATATATTCTGGCGCATAGTGAAACAAAATATGTTTTCACCAGTGGAGTGGACATGCTTAGAAGGATTGAACACCTGATTCCCGAAGTACCTAATGTTGCAGAACTCTTTACCTTCGACGAGCGTGAAGGTGTTCGACAGCTTGAACATGTTATTGAACTGGGAAGAAAAGCCAAAGAAAACTTTAATCTTGAAGAATACTCCGCAGCAGTGGATGCCACAGACCTGGCAACAATGATTTATACCTCCGGAACAACGGGTACACCCAAAGGAGTAATGCTTTCACACCGTAACCTGGTGCATAACTTCACTTCTGTTTCCTGGATTATGGAATCAAAACTTCCACCCTATTCCAAAATTTTCAGCTACCTGCCCCTGTGTCACGTGTATGAACGGATGATTAACTACTCCTATCAGTACCTCGGCTATAGCATTAACTATGCAGAAAGTATCGCCAAAATCAGCGATAACCTGAAAGAGATAAAACCCGATATGATGTGCTCTGTGCCACGACTGATGGAAAAAACATACGACAAAATCATTATGAGCGGGCGTAAACTAACAGGTATTAAAAAGCAGTTATTCTTCTGGGCTGTAAACCTGGGTCATAAATATGAACTCGACCGTGCCAACGGATGGTGGTATCACCTTAAATTGTCTATTGCAGATAAACTTATTTTTAGTAAATGGAGAGCTGCACTTGGAGGAAAACTACAGATTATTGTTTCGGGCGGCGCAGCAATACAACCCAGGCTGGCTCGTATCTTTACAGCAGCTAAGATTGATATTATGGAAGGTTACGGCCTCACAGAATCATCTCCGGTGATAGCCGTCAACAATTTTGAACCTGATGGAAGAGAGTTTGGCACTGTGGGACCTCCTACTCGCGGCGTTGAAGTGAAAATCGCTCAAGATGGTGAAGTCTTAACAAAAAGCCCCTGCGTTATGATGGGCTATTACAAAGCTCCCGAACTTACCAAAGAAGTTATCGACGACGACGGTTGGCTCCACACCGGCGACATGGGAGAACTTACTCCTAAAGGCCTTCTAAAAATCACCGGACGAAAAAAAGCTATCTTCAAAAACTCTTTTGGAAAATATATTAACCCCGAATTTGTAGAAAACAAGCTTAAAGAGTCTCCATTTATCGATAATGCTATGGTAGTCGGTGAAAACCAGAAATTTGCCGCAGCGCTTATTATCCCCAATTTCGGGCACCTCAGATCATGGTGTAAAGTGAAAAATATTGAATACTCCCTCAACGAAGAGATGATTCAGTTGCCACGCATTAAAGATCGTATTAAAAAAGAGATATCAGAGATAAATAAAGGCCTTGGATCTTCAGAGAAAATCAGCAACTTTGAACTTATGGCTTATGAATGGAGCGTTGACACCGGAGAACTCTCAGCAGCATTAAAAATCAGAAGACATTTTGTGTTCAAAAAATATAATACGCAGATTGAACGTTTATTCAATTAATATAGCGGCACACACATAAAAAACCTTATGCCTGACATTACCTGTATTTTCAACCTTCTGGATGATTATAAAGTACATCCGCACGGGAATGATATTGTATTTACCCATACCAGGGATGAAAATACCTTTGTGGTTACCGGGAAAGAATATATCGATACGGTTGATCGTCTGGCACTTGCACTCCTGAATCTCGATATAAAAAAAGGGGATACTATCGCCACGGTTCTCACTAACAGACCCGAATGGAACTATTTTGATATGGCAATGCTCTCCATCGGTGCAATTCAGGTTCCCGTTTACCCAACTTCGGGATACGACAACTGCTCCTTCATCTTCGAAAATGCCAGAATATCCATGCTGGTGATTGAAAATGAGGACTTGCTTAAAAAAATGAAACGCGCAATTTCCCATCTCCCCGATTATGTGAAAATTGTTACCATCGATAAAATTAAAGGATACCGACACTGGGAATCTATCCTTCCTGATGATAATGAGTTCTGTGAAAAAAGAGAAAGTCTGGATGAACATCGGAAGGATATCTCAGAAAATGATATCGCTTCAGTAATTTATACCAGCGGAACAACCGGCGACCCAAAGGGTGTTATGCTCAGTCATAAAAACTTTGTGAGCAACTTTATCGCTGTCTCCGAACTTATGCGTCTCGATCTCGTCAAGGCTGCTTTAAGCTTTCTGCCTCTCTGTCACGTTTATGAACGCATGCTTAACTACATGTATCAGCACCTGGGAATTATTATTCATTACGGAAGAGGTATTGACTATATCAAAGAAGATATTTTACGTTTGAAACCCAACATGATTTGCGTAGTCCCTCGTGTTTTGGAAAAAATCTATATGAAAATCTGGTCCAAAGGCCATGAAATGAAATGGATAAAACGAATCTTCTATTATTGGGCTCTCAATATCGCATCACGGTATAAAGTTGACAAGAGAAATACCTTCCTCTACAGGATGCGGTACAGAATCGCCGACAGAATTGTCTATTCCGGTGTAAGAAAGTCGCTGGGCGGCGACCTGAACGTTATTATCAGTGGAGGTGCCGCATTGCATCCAAAGTTGCTGCGCACATTTACAGCCTTTGGCTTTTTTGTTCTCCCGGGCTACGGCCTTACTGAAACAGCTCCGGTGGTTGCTGTTACCACTTTCGAGAAAAAAGGCATAAAAGAAGGTACTGTTGGCCCAATACTTAAAGGCGTTTCCGTTAAAATTGCTGAGGATAATGAAATCCTTGTTAAAGGTCCCAACGTGATGCAGGGATATTACAATAATCCGGAAAAAACACGAGAAGTTATTGATGAAGATGGTTGGTTCCATACCGGTGACACAGGTGAAATCATACATAAAAAATTCCTGAAAATTAAAGATCGTAAAAATGAGATCTTTAAAACTTCCGGAGGTAAATATGTTTCTCCACAGGCTATGGAAAATAAAATCCGCGAGTCGGCATTTATTGAAAATATTATGATCTTCGGGGAGAAAAGAAAATTCCCATCTGCCATTATTGCCCCCAACTTCGAGCACCTGGAATCATGGGCAAAACATAAAGAGATTCAGTACGACTCTCGTAATGAATTGATTACAAACTCTACAGTCCAACACCGTATTGCTAAAGATATTAATGATTTCTCAGATGGATTCGACGAGTGGGCAAAAGTGAAAAAATTTATACTTACTCCGCAATCATGGACACCGGAGTCGGGGTTTCTCACTCCTACTTTAAAGCCAAGAAGAAAGTTTATTGAAAAAAAATATAGAAAATCTATTGAGAAGCTTTATAAAGACTAAGCCTGAGCCAGAATACGAAAATTTAATTCACGCATTAATTCACCACCGGTAGTTGCCGACCCAACACCTATTCCTTTGCTCTTAAGATCATACTCGCGAAGCAGGCTTATTACGCGTGCCACACCTTTCCTTGAATAGTTTTTGCATGCTTTCTCATAATCACGTACAAAAAAAGGATTTATACTTAATGCTGATGCCACACTGTGCTTTGATTTATCCTGCAACTCATGATACAACCCGATTTTCAAAAAATAACCGAATAAAACCGCTGTAATCATCGGCAACGGAGAATCCTTTTCATTGGAGGCAAAATAGTTCGCAATCTGAGTTGCTTTGGCTTTATTTCTCTCACCCAGGGCATTTTGATATTCAAAAATATTAAACTCCTTTGAAATCCCGATATTCTTCTCAATATCATCGGCACTTATTGTATTTCCAGCAGAAATATTAATGCACAGTTTATTTAACTCATTAACGATCTTACTCAGATTATTCCCCAGATGATCAGCCAGCAAAGCACTCTCTCGGGGCATGATACTGTATTCTTTCTTTTTCAGATATGCGGTTATCCAGTCAGGTATCTGATAGTCACGAACCTGAGGTGATTCAAAAAAAACACCACTCTTCTTAACTGATTTAACAAATGTTGTCCTCTTGTCTACCTTTTTGTATTTATAGGCTATTACCAATATCGTTGAATCGAGTGGCGACTTGATATACGGCTCCAATTCCGCAATTTCCTTTATATCCTGAGCCTCTTTAACAATTACCACCTGGTATTCAGCCATCATTGGAAACCGCTTGGCATAACTGATAATTGTTTTCGGATCTGTATCCCGACCGTATATTACTGTCTGATTAAAATCACGCTCAGCCTCATCAAGCACCATCGTTTCCAGTGCTTTTGTTATCTCATCTATATAATAGGTTTGCTCACCGGAAAGAAGATACACAGGTTTAAACCGCCGTTGCTCGATATCACTTAAAATTTGCTCAAAACTCATAATGACGGTCTTTACATTTCGAAACGCAGATGTTTTACAGTTTGTCCATTATTAATCAGCTGTTTCAGGGAGTCAATTCCAATCTGAATATGCTCGCTGACATACAGTTCAGATACCTTCTTATCGGAAGATGCCGTTTTAATTCCTTCAGCAATCATGGGCTGATCAGAAACCAGCAACAGAGCGCCGGTAGGTATTTCATTGTAAAAACCTACAGAAAAAAGTGTAGCAGTCTCCATATCGATTGCCATGGCCCTGACTTCCCGCAGATACTCTTTAAACAGGTCGTCATGCTCCCATACTCTTCTGTTGGTAGTATATACAGTGCCTGTCCAGTAATCACGTTGAAAATCCCTGATTGTGGTAGATATCGCTTTCTGAAGGCTGAAAGCCGGCAATGCAGGTACTTCAGGAGGGAAGTAATCGTTCGAAGTTCCTTCGCCACGAATGGCAGCAATTGGCAGGATAAAGTCTCCAAGTTCATTCTTTCTTTTTAAACCGCCACATTTCCCCAGAAACAGTGCGGCCTTAACCCTGATTGCACCGAGTAAATCCATTACCGTAGCAGCATTCGGACTACCCATCCCAAAGTTAATCATGGTAATATCTCCCGCTGTGGCACTGGGCATTGCCTTGTCGCGACCCACAATCTCAACATTATGCATCTGCGCAAAATATTCAAGATACTTACTGAAATTTGTCAGTAAAATATACTTTCCAAATTCATCAACATTTGTTCCCGTATATCTCGGTAACCAGTCAGTTATTATTTCTTGCTTATTTTTCATAATTGGGGTTTCTCGAATGAATGGCAAAGTTACTTATTTTTTAAAAGTCATCCACAGACGTAAAAAACATATCTTTGTAATAATGACAGCTTTTGAACCTTTGGCACTACCTGCATATAATCCTCGGCTTCGCAAAGGAGAAGACCATAACGAGATCTTCGACCCGGTGAGAAAGAAGTGGGTCGTTCTTACTCCTGAAGAGTGGGTGCGCCAGCATGTCATTAATACATTAATTGCTTACCAGGATGTACCACCCGGATTAATCGCTATTGAAAAGGGATTCAAATTCAACACAAGAACATATCGTGCTGATATTGTGATATATAACACAAAAAGAAAGCCCGTTCTGATTGTTGAATGTAAAGCCCCGGATGTAAAAATCTCACAAACAGTATTCGAACAAATCTTCAGATACAACCTGGTACTAAAAGTACCGTTTCTTTGGGTAACTAACGGGAATACCAACTATGTCGCTGAAATTGATTATCTTAGCAAGTCAAGTAAATTTCTTGATGCACTACCGGTATTTAAAATTATGGATGCATACTGACCCGGTACATCATTTTAATATTAATCATACCTTGTAGTCAGATTTTTTAAAAAAATATTTTAGCTTTGCATACAGAAAAATAGCAGCCATGAAAAGAGTTATTCAAATCCTTCTTGCACTTGTTATTGTTGCACTGGCATATTTGGTATATGACAGTATAATGAAGCCTGTTCGTTTTGAGCAGGAAAAGAATTTTCGTACCGACCTGGTAGTGGAAAGATTGAGAGATATCCGTTCCGCGCAGATTGTTTACAAGGCACAGAATCAAGCTTTCGCAGGTGACTTTGACACACTTGTTGAATTTATCAAAAACGGTGAAATCCCGGTAGTAAAAATGATCCCCGATCCAACGGATACCACTTTTTCCCGAAGTATCCTTGATACTATTGGTTATGTTCCGGTGATTGACTCACTCTACAAAAAAAGATTAAACTTTAAAGCAGAAAACATTCGCTTTGTGCCTAAATCTGATGGCGCTCAGTTTGAAATGCAGGCTGACTTTATTGAACGTAGTAATGTTAAAGTTCCCGTTTTTGAAGTTAAAGTTCCAAACCTGGTATTCCTTAAAGGTCTTGACGAACAGATGATTTTGAACCTGAACGATAAACAGGAAACAAATAATCTTTATCCCGGGCTGAAAGTTGGCTCCCTTATCGAGGCTTCAACAGACGGAAACTGGGAATAATAACCCTTTCATGAAATCCGGTATTATTAATACAGGAGTCAGTCTCATCGACAGGGATTATCACAACGACCACAATAATGTTTCAATATTATCCATCCGGATTGCTCCGGATGGATTTTCTTATGCCATATTCGATACACTGAGAAATAAATACACAGTGCTGGAATCTTTTGATTTGCAGGGTGTCAGCAACGAAAGCATCTGGATCGATACTATTGGCGTTCTTCTCGAAGAAAAAAAAATCAACCCCAAATCATTTATTCAGGCAATCATCCAGTCTGATTTCCCCGGTGCCCTGCCGGTGCCTGAAGCACTCTATCATCATGATAATAAAGAGCTGCTTTTTAAATATAACCTCCAAAAATCCAAAGAACAAACACTGCTGCAGGATAATATCGGGAACCTCGGCATTGTGATGCTTCATCCTTTATCATTAAAAATAAAATCACACATTTCTTCATTCTTCGCCTCTGAAACAATCATTCATCAACAATCATCTCTGCTTTCAGTACTTTACAATACCTCGGTTAGTGACCTTTCAGGTGTACAGGTTTTCGTTCAGATAAACAGAAACGCATTTGAATGTATCATCTTCAACAATAAAAAACTGCTGTTCTTTAATTCTTTTCAGTACAAATCAGCTGAAGATCTGCTTTACTTCCTGCTCTATGTGATGAAGCAGCATAACCTCGACCCCGAAAAGCAGAAAGTTGTGCTGATGGGAAACCTGACCAGAAGCTCTGCCATTGCATCAAAAGCAGCAAAATATATAAGATTTGTTCATTTTATTAATAAGAATCCTCAGGATGACTTTTCTGTAGCTTTTGAAGCAGTTGAAGATCATCAGTTTTTTAACCTTCTGAACCTGAAAAATTGCGGATTATCAGCGGAACATTAAAAAGCAGAAGAATTTCTGCACCCAAGAATTTGCCTGTCAGACCAACAACCGACAGAGCAAAAGAAGGACTTTTTAACATTATTCAGCATCAATTCGATTTTTCAGAAACTGCAATTCTGGACCTTTTCGCCGGAACAGGAAATATCAGCTTTGAATTTGCTTCCCGGGGATGTGAAAACCTTACCTGCGTCGACAGTAATTTCCACTGTATCAAATTCATACAGAAAACCATTACCGACCTGAATCTAAACGGGATAAAGGCAGTAAAGGCAAATGCCTTTTCTTTTATAAAGAATAATTCAAAATCCTACGACCTCATATTTGCAGACCCGCCCTATCAGTTAAAGGAGATAGAAACACTGCCTGACCTGATCTTTGAAAATAACTTACTTTCTGATAATGGATTCTTCATTCTGGAGCATCCACCACAAATAAGCTTCAGTGAGCATCCACGCCTTGCAGATCACAGAGTTTACGGACTGGTAAATTTCTCATTTTTCAGATAATTCCTACTTGAGAATCATATTTAATATCTCCGGCAATCCTTCTGAAGGACGGGGAATATCCCACCTCTTAATCGTTAAATCAGGATTTAAAAGCACGTAGAGCGGAAATGCCTTTGCGCGGTATGCCGCGGGAAATTGATAATCACGGCCAAACCAATATGCTTGCCATGGCTTATCGGCATTCTCCTCCGACCACTGCTGCCATAGCTCCTCTTTCTCATCAACTGAAATAAGCACCAGATCCAGTTTGTCTGAAAACTGAGGATACATCTCCTCTAAAAGCTTATTCTCTGCCTGGCATGCGCCATTCCATGTCTGGAAAAATATTAGCATAATACTCTTTCTCCCGGGATGTAATATATCCTCTCCATTCAAGGTTATTGATGGGGGCAGTGCTCCCTCACTCAGGTCTGAAGACTCCCTGAGAATATTATCTGCAATTCTCCTGTGTTCAGGAAATTTACTGTGTGAAGAAACATGTCGTATAATATGCAATACCTGCTTGTAACCATAATCATTGCTGCCAAGTAACTGCCGAAGGGTCGAAAGCATTACAAGCTCCCGCATGGCTTCATTCTTTAACAGTGTATCCTTACCTAATGAATCTAAGAGAGCCGTGTAGCTAACCTGATAATTGATTGTACTCTGAAGGTCTTCACGATCAATGGCTTTGCTGCGGGCAACAACATAGTCATCAAAAAAGAGATTAAAGAAACTCATGGCCTCATCATGTGTATAATCCGGCCTTCCCGAAAGATATTGTGCTGCCAGCTTTTGAGGAGCTGTAACATTGGTCTGAAACTCCAACCCTGCCAATCGGTATGAAACATACTCCCGAAAATAATCGCTTTGGTACCCTTCAAACGCATCCTCAACCTGCTCCCGGAATTCCTGAACCAACTTACTACTCCTGTTGCGGAACAACGGAACTGAATTTTTCAACACAAAATCATCGTACATTGTATTGAATTTTGCAATATTGGAGTTCAACCCTTCAAACACCTCATTTCTAATGGAATAAAAAAGTGGCGTCTCCATTAGATGAGGATTCAGAAAATCATCCACCGGTTCATAATAGCATTCAAGCTGATAATGCTTTCCAGGCTCAAGGTAGATGCCGGCATCATAATATCCAACACGTAAAACGGCATATCTTACCTCATCAAAACCGGATTTCAATGAGAAGCTGCCATCTTCTCCGATAAACGATTCATCAATAAGAATCTCTTCCCGGGTCAGGTAATCATCTACAACATAAAGTGATATTAATTTATCATCACTACCTGAAATGACTCCGGAAATGGTTGTCTGACTAAAAATTTCTGACGTAAAAAAAAGAAAGATAACTGAGATTATAACTCCCGCACGCATAGTCTATTCTTTTGGGGCAACTCTTCTGTGTTTAACCGTTACCGGAACAAACTGTGAAATATCACCACCATGTTTATACACTTCTCTAACGACAGAGCTGTTAAGTGTAGTATATTCCGGCATTGTCAAAAGATACACGGTTTCTATATCCTGATCCAGTTTCTTGTTGATCTGCCCAACCATACGTTCAAATTCAAAGTCTGCACTTGTACGAAGGCCACGAAGAATGTAGTTTGCATTGTGCTTTCTACAAACATCGACCGTAAGTCCTTCGTATTCAATAACTTCAACAGCAGGCTCATCTGCAAAAAGTTCATTTATCCAGGCCTTACGTTGCTCGGAGGGAAAAAAGCTCTTTTTATCGGCATTCACTCCGATGGCTACAATAATCTTGTCGAATAAAGGTAATGCTCTTCGGATAATGCTCTCATGTCCCCTTGTAATGGGGTCAAAAGAACCGGGAAATAGTGCGATACGTTCCATTCCACAAAAATAGACAAATTTTTCACCTGTATCAGAAATGATAGGTAAGCCCTAATCCAAGTCCGAACTGATAAGGATGATATTCAATTTCAGGTTGCTTACTGATAGAGAAAAAGCTATACCTGAATTCCGGCATTAGCATGGCAGAGAATGAATCAGAGATACGGTATTTTGCACCTGCGCCGGCAACACCTCCAAGAGAGAATGGCCTCAGGTTTTCCGTTGAACCAATAAGGTATTTACTGTTCAGGCTTGTAAGAAATGCCTTATTCCCGGTGAGAACACCTGCGAAAATTCCTGCTTCGGTAATCAAGGAGAACCCCCGTTCCCGTGCTGACGAGAATTGAAGAATAAACGGGATCTCTACATAATCAAAACGCTGAACAACCATAAGATCAGGATCAGATAAACCATAATCAGATAAAAGCTCAGTATTGTCGAGAAGTATTCTTTGCGGCTCAGCAAACATACTTACGTTCGAAAGAGGCTTCGATTCATCATAATCGGCACTCATTCCGGTGGAGATATTTCCGGAACTGCTGTTCACACTAAAAGAAGGGCCTTCCTGAAAAGCATAAAGATTCTGCGATGCCTGCCCATAGGAAGCATATGTAACTCCTGTTTTAACACTTACAATACCGGCAACTTCCTTTGTGGCATAAACACCGGCATTCCATGAGGCCACACCCTGCTCCTCAGCTATCGGTGAGCGATCTTTAAACTCCTGATCTGAAGCCGGAGTATTTCTATATGCATATGCTGCTGTGATATCACCACCTACTGACCAGCTTTGTGAGTATAAATCTGGCTTATCCGGCATCGGCTTAATATCGCGATTCCCATATCCGGGGAGTGTGGTATTATTAACGGAATTATCATTCTCTGTCAGCATCTGACGAAGCTGCATCTCCTTTTGTGCCTGTGTTAATTCCTCTTCCTGCTCTTCAGATACCTTATCCTGAACCATATTTTCAACAGTTTCCTTTACAACAGCTTTCTGTTCAGTAACAACAGGTTCCGAAACAAGAGCGGGAGTATTCGTAAGCTCTTCTGCCTCTTTCCTGTCGGTTGAAGGCTTCGTGTTCTCAATCCGTGAAACATCCCGTTGCTGAACTGCAACAGGCTGCAAAGCAACCACATCAGCAGTTACAATGGCGTTTGTGTCATCTGCTTCAATATCTGCCACCATAGTATTTGATGGAATATTATTAATATCCTGTATCTGTTCGGTCTCTGCAACCAAGCCATTAATTTCCGTCAGGCTGCGGTAAAGATACCCTGCACCAAAACCCAACAGAAGAATAATAACGGCAGCTGCTCCTGACAGGAGAATAAACGCGCGTCTGCGGCGCCCTTTATTCAGGGCAGCATCAATCAATGCCCATGCCTCTCCGGGCGGCTTCTCGCGATATCGCCGGGCTGAATCCCTGAATAACTGATCAGTATTATGTGTGTTTTTCATAATGATGAAACTTTCTTATGTCTTATAAACCCGTTTTTAATCAGTTTACGCTGTAAGATTTTTCTGGCTCTGGCCAGATTCGACTTTGATGTCCCCTCGGAAATTTCCATTATCCCGGAAATCTCCTGATGTGAATATCCTTCTATGGCATAAAGATTAAATACCATTCGGTATCGGGGAGGTAACTCTGCCACAAAACCCATCAGTGCCTTTTCATTCACAATAGCGTCTGTCTCTTCAAATTCCTGTTCCAGCATGCGGTCGTTAACCTCAGGATAAAGAGTCATTCTGCTCTCTTTTCGGAATTTCTCCAAAGCGCAATTCACGAATACTCTTCGCATCCATGCTCCCAGTGGTCCGTCACCTTTATACTGATTAATTTTTTCAAAAATGCGAATAAACCCATCCTGGAATATGTCATCAGCCTCATTTCTATTACCTGCATAATAACAACATACAGCATACATATCATCACTATACATGTCGTATAATGCCTTCTGCGCACCTCTCTTCCCTTTACGGCAGCCCTTTAGTATTTCATCTATACTATTCAATACCAGATGGTTTAATAACCCTGCAAGTTAATCATTTTAGAAATACCGACATAGTAAAGATCAAATCCACCGTATCCGCCCTCTCTGTTGGATGAAAAAATCATCATGTCATTCTCAAAATCACCAAAAGGTGATACCACAGGCCGGAATTCATCCGCCTCACTATTTATTTCCGGTCCAAAATTAACCGGTTCACTCCATTGCCCATCCTCATCAAGGCAGCAATAATAGAGGTCATATCCACCAAATCCACCTTCACGATTACTTGTAAATACCATCAGATTGCCCACAACAAAAGGACACTTATCATCTGCACTGCTATTGATATGATCCGGATATACAAAGTCCAGAGAGTCACTATCCTGCAACCAGTCAATAAATGTTTCATTGATAGCCGTGAAACCTATATCATAATCACCAAAACGATCCGTACAATAATAAAAAGTACTGTTGTCGATGCACGGGTAAGCCTCATTGAATTCGGTGTTGATACGTGATAT
>PKSY01000313.1 GCA_002869405.1 Marinilabiliales bacterium | reverse complement strand
TTTAATTTCACTAATAAGTGAAGTGGAATATGAAATGTATGAGAACCGAAGCGTATAAAGTCCCGGTTCAATACGGTCGAGGGAAAAATTACCGTCAAGGTCGGTGGTTGTTCCTATCATTGGGTCTGAGCCCTCAACAATTACGGTCACACCGATAAGCGTTTCGCCGGAAAGTTTATCAGAGACCTTGCCCCTGATGATACCCTGCGCTGCGACATTCACGACAAATACCATGAACGCACAAAATGTTAAGATAAATTTTAATAACCTGTTCATTGTTTTCATTTTTTAACTTCTGATCACTAAAAAATTGAAAAAACGAAAAGGGGGCAGGACGCACCCCTTTTCATCAAAAAGCATCTACGGTAGTATAAAAAGTCAGTATTAAGGAGTTACAATCATTCTGCGTGAAGCAGTTCTTCCTTCAACTGAAAGAATACAAGTGTATGCACCGGGCTTAAGACCTGATACAGGAATTGTATGAGTTCCTTCTGTCATGAATGCATTGTTAATTACAATCTGAACCACTTTACCGGTCATATCGCAAACGTACATGTTTACAACAGCATTATCCTCAAGAGAAACATCGAAGGTAGTAGTGTTGCGGAACGGGTTTGGATAGTTCTGACCAAGTGCAGCAACATCGTTGGTAGCATAATCGTTGATACCGATTACATCAAACTCGCCGAAATAACCATACTCATCAACGGCAGTCCATTCAGCAGCCCAGTTATCATATTTAAATGCGCCACGGAAATCAACAGCAGTGAAGAAATCATCGGATGGAGTAGCAGCAGCGTTGTAATATGCCATAGAACCCTCACGTGGTTGTGGGATAAGGCCATTGGAAGCAATTTCACGACTGATTCCCTTGAGTTTAGGATCTGTAATTTCATTATTATGGCTTGTCAGGTGATCGACTAAGAAAGTAGCATCCGGATCTTCACCACCTTCAGTAGCACGAAGCATACCGCCATCAGCAGTTGAAAGCTCATCTCCTGAACCAAATCCCCACCAGATATTATTTGTCAATGTAAGATCACCATCTTCCATACGCTCGCGGCTGTCAACACCACTTGCGGCTTCAAGATCTTCAATTTCAATAGCTTCATTGGCAAAATCAGTGAAAATAGAGTTGCCATAAGTACCACCGGCATTATCACGGAAGTGCAGACAAGTAGAGTTTTTGGTTTCAGCATCAACACCAGAACCAATATATGTAGCATTATAAATTACCGGCTGTGAGAAAGGAGCAGCATCATCGGGCTTGGAACCATCATGCTCACCGGCGTTGTCAGCTTCATCAGTAGCCTGAATCACGAACCAGAACTGGCCTTTACCTCTCCAGCCATAATCGTAATCAAAAGCATCATCTTTATTGAAAGCGGAAACGAGGTACTTACACTCTACAGCACCACCGAACCACTCGAAGCCATCATCATCGTTTCCAAAAACTTCAATGTGCTCTATGGTTGTTTCAGAACCAACACCACCGAAAGTAAGACCATTAATCTCATCTCCCGGAGAAAGCTCGGCACCACCATGACGAATAGAAACATATTTCATAATACCGGAGTTGTCAGCATCATTGGTTCCACCATATACTGCGCGAAGTTCTCCTTCAGGAATACCTTCAACAGAAGAAGTTTCGGTTTCAAAACCAAGACGACCTTCACCAAGAAGAATAACACCACCCCAAAGGCCACGGTCAGTTTCGTCAAGATCAGCAGGATCATTAACATCATCAAATTCAGCAGTGAAGATAATCGGAGCAGTAGGAGAACCAATAGCTTCGATTCGGGCACCCTGGATGATGATAAGTGCAGAAGCATTGTCTTCAGATGTTGGATCTGCTTTACCTTTAATGATAGTACCTGCTTCGATTGTCAGTGTACCCTCTTCAAGATAAACAAAACCGTCCAGCAGATATACATTATCGCTGGTCCATGTTGCATCACCTGTAAGGTCATCATCTGTTATGATAACTGTCTGTGAAACAGCAAACAGAGATACAAGAATTGAAAAGATTGCAAGCGTAAATTTTTTCATGTTTGAATATTTTTGTTTTTAGCGATTTGTTCAAACCATTTATGCTCACAAAAGTATTTTTCAATTCCAATTTGATGATTTTGTCAATATTAACATTCTCTTACACTATTGTTAAGGGAATACACTTTTAGGTAACATTGATTTCATATTACCATTTACAGAACAAAGGAAAGTAAGAGGATTCAATAGTTAAGTATTGAGTTTTCAGCGTTTAACTTTATCTTAAAGTATAACAAGGAACCTGAGTTTCTGTGTACACGCAGAGCTCAAAACTGTACATTCTTAGAAAATTTATACGGGTATTTCAGAAAAAAAACACTGCGAAACACTGCGTAAACACTGCGGGACTCTGTGTTCCATATAAAAATCATTCAATAACGATCCGAATAGATTCAACAATCTTCAGCGCCGTAGTCAACGTAGACAGATCCGTATAAAGCACGCCATCAGCGCCGGCATAATGCCCGTGACCAACAGGGTTAAGGGTATATTCTTTAACATCCGATGCAGGATCAACGGTTACTGCATAAATTACCGAGGGCTGTGAACTTGTCTTGTATTCCACGTCCTCAGGGTATTTATTATTCGTCCAGTATTCATTCCAATCCCACGACTGATTACTCTCAAAAAGCACTCTGAACTTCCCGTCAATAGGCTCATCAGCCTTTGTGTTGAGAATAAAGTCACCCTTTGGAGTTGCGCCGCTATATGCATCCGGCAGAGGATCCGTTGTTGTCGGCAAATAGAGACCATCATTGGCCTGAATTCCTCGCTGATGACCCCAGTATGGTAAAGCTGCAGGTCTTCTCAATACTCCCGGCTGCCATTTCCCACTGCTCTTATCCCCATAACTGAAAAAACCTTTGGCGATACTCTCCGCCACATACACCGATTGAATATATTCGCCATCCATAGTTTCCAGCCATATGGCCATTAGTGGATGATTATGCTCAGGGCCTGAATTAAAGACAATTTTTAACTCCTGACCGGTACCATTTATATTGGTTTTAATCTCTTCAGGCACTGCATTTTTCTTCTTTTTCTGTGGTAATACCTGACTTGACATAAAGATTGTTCCGGCAATAACGACAAGGGCTATATATGCTATCTTTTTCATGATTTCTTATTATTAAATGATTAAAATACAACAATAATTCCCAGCGTAGGCAGAATAGTACCGCTTTGCGCAGAAATTTCTTTCAACAAATACTTTGTAGGATCATTGGGATCTATCACAGGATTACCTGCTTCATCAGTTTCCCGAATCAGGATAGGTGCAGAATCAGACTTTTGGTTTAAAGCATTCTGAATATCAAAATAGAGATTTAAAGACCACTTATTAAAGAACCACTCTTTATCCACACGAATATACAACTGGTTGAAAGGCCCCAGACGATCAGTATTAAAAAGATCATAGTCAAGATATCCTCTGCCACGTGTATCCCAGGAAAGAATATTCGCACTCCTGTCGTAATCATTTGGTGTAAATGGAGGACCTCCTACGAAACGATACTTCAATCCTACTTCCCAATTCCTTTTGAAGGTCTTAAGCGCTTGCGCTGTTAGCAGATGTCTGTTATCCCAAGCACTGGGAACATACTCTCCTTCACTGTCGGTAAAAAGACTCCTCACAAAAGTATATGATAATATAATACTCACGTTTTCAATGGATTGATCGCGCAGATAGGCTTCAAAACCATAAGCCTTTCCACTGCTTGTGCTCGTAACCTCTTCGTCACCAAAGGTACCAAAATCACCGCCCTTAGAGGCAAGGCTGATCTGATCGGCAACAGAAAACGGATAATTGCCATACCATTTATAAAAGCCCTCAAAAGTCATCTTCGAATTCTGATTCATATTATACTCCACACCACCCACAAGATGATCAACGCGAATGTATGTCAGATTATTCTCCTTGTTAACCAGCACATTATTTATGTCACGGTATCCCATTGTGGTATACGATGGCTGTTGAAAATAACGTCCGGTGTTAAAATTGAGAAAAAGATTATCGCGCAGCGCATAGCTCAGTGAAAAACGTGGAGAGGTTTGGTTCAAAAGGTTCTGCATCGATTCACTATAGGTATTACCGTCAAAACGCAGACCTAAACTACCTGTAAGTTTATCATTCAGGAATTTGCGGCTTACCTGACCAAAGAGATTATATCCCCAAAGGTCAAGATCAGATTCATAATCGAAATCTATTTGCTGCTCATTGAGAAAGATACGCTGGAATGTGCTGTTAAAATACTGAGCATACTCTGCACCGGCACCATAATTAAACTTCCAGAAACCTTTCCTTCCGCTGTATTCATACCTGAACTTGGTCTCGATCTCATCGCTGTTATAATCGAAAATAAGATTATCTTCAGTGCTGTCATCATTATCGCTATACTTAAACTGCTTGTTATTCAAGTAGTTTCTACTAACCACAAAAATATCAAAACCGTTTTCACCAAAATGCTTGTATACAGCACCCACAGTATAACTTTTCTGAAGGTTTACAGGAAGATATCCAAGAATATACTCCTGATCCTCAGTTGGATTATCAAGTCCCAGGTTTAAAGCAAAGTCATCCAGGGCACCCAGTCCAAGAACAGTAAGTTCGTTTTTTGTATCAAACCGCGTTTTAACCTTAAACTGTGCATCGTTATAAGTTGGTAAAAAAGGCAGCCCTATAATATCAAAGAGAAACTGCAGGTATGAGCGACGGAAACTAGCAGTAAAAGTTGTATTGTTACCAATGGGTCCATCAAAAGTCAGGGCCAGATCTGAAGCGCCCACTGAACCTTTGAAGTTCAATTTGTCGCGATCACCATCCACCTGCCGAAAGTTAAAAACGGAGCTTAAGGCATTGCCTCTTGCCACAGGGAAAGCGCTGCTGTAGAAATCAACTTCACGGATAAAGTCAGCATTGAGAATTCCAACCGGACCACCTGATGATCCCTGAGTAGAGAAATGGTTCAGATATGGAATTTCCACGTCATCAAGGAAAAAAGAGTTTTCACTGGGTCCACCGCCACGGACAATGATATCATTTCGGAATGCAACAGTACCGGATACTCCGGGTAAAGTCTGAATCACTTTACTGATGTCCCGGTTTGCACCCGGGCTCTTTTCAATTTCAGAAACTCCTAAAGTTCTAAGGGAAACAGGACTCTCCTCCTTTCGCTTAAAAGGTGAAGCCTTGATAACAACTGTTTCGAGTTTGGTAATGACTTCCTGCATAGGGATATCAAGAGTCACATCCCGAGCCGGGTTGACCATCACCTCTTCAGTAATTACAGGTTCGAAGCCTACGGCGGAAGCCTGCAAGCGAACAAAACCAGGTTCTATGCCGGTAAAGATGTAATTCCCGTCAAGGTCGGATGTCGACCCGATAGTTGTACCATAAATAATGATATTGGTAAATGGAAGAGGTTCATTTGTTTCAACATTATAGACTCTTCCCTTTATTTTTCCGGTTTGCGAAATAGCAGCCAGTGAAATGAAAACCAGGGCAAAAGTGATTAAATATTTCATAAAAGTTTTATTTACAGATGGTTATAAAATAGTGTTTAAATATTGTAATAATATATTACACAAAACATAAACACTGATAAGGATAAAAGGTTCAAACAAATTTAGCAAAAAAAACCGGCAAAATTAATTCTTGCCGGTTTGCGAATACTAAAAATTTAAATATGATCAATTTATCCCGTTCAAAAACCAGGAAGCCATTGTAAATACTTTGTCAAATTGCTTGTCGACCATAACTCCGGTGTCATCAACTGAATAAGGAAAAATATTCGTGCCGGAAAAATCAAAGTCAGCATTTAACGATAATGAAGAGTATCCTTCAACAGGATTATTTCGTTTTGATAAGAATGGCTCCCTACCTGCAAAACGATCCTGATATATCACAAACATACGCCCCTTCAGTACCTCAGGAATCCGAATATTAATTTCATCAGCCCGGCCCAGAATAAACAGCTTTGATTTGCCGACAGAATTTCCGGAATCTTCAACCATAAAGCTCATTACATCCTCTACAGCATCTCCGCTTGTAAAAAAGTCAATATGCACATTTCTATCTATCCCTGCAAACCTTCCATTCCTTAAGGTTTCACAAAACAAAGCCATACAGCGTTTAACAGTTTCCTTATCATTCAGGCAGCCCCTGTCAGGAATAAGCACAGCCTTCCCAGTCCGCTCAGCAAGGGCACGACCCCAGATGTAGTAATTATTCCTATCCTCAGCACCGTAATGACACCACATAATTATAATACCTTTCCCGGTTCCGGTATCCCTGTGATGAATCAGAAACCACTTCATTGCATTTTCACTGGTAGAAGTTGTATCAACTGGCATTTGAGTGTAAACACTATCCTCGGAATCTACCTGAATGGTTTTAAACTCAAGCTCACCGGAAAACACTTCTGCGAAATTCCAGTTGGCCTGCCATTGGGCTTGCATTTCAGAGTAAGTCTTGCGTGGCATATCTTTCATTTTTTCTCAAAATTAATTCCTCAGAATGCAGGCTGTGAGAAATTGTTATTAATTGGGATCGCAGTGTGGTAAAAACCGAATCTTTAGGGATAAAAACAAAAATAAAGGGACGAATAATTATTATTGTAGTCCCGCCAATATTTTTATCACAGAATTTTTTTACCTATATTTACCAGACATTAAAGATGATAGACCATGTTTTGGGAGAAACAACTGCCACATTTCTTAACGTCACGGAGGAATATTCGTGATACCATAATTTTTACAGCTGTTTATGCCCTGATATTCATTAATGCATATAATCCATTTGGTGTTGATTATTGGTTTAAAGGAAGTCAGGCTGAGCTCTTCTTTTATTCCACCGGACTCATTCTTACAGGTGTTTTCTTTGTAGCTGTTTCGAGGGTAATAATGTACCAGTATCATAAAAAAAGGCGCATGACCATCGGTATGTACGGGATTTGGCTCATTCTCGAAATTATCCTTATGGCAAGTGTGTATGCAGTACTGATAATGATTGTGCTGAAAGATTCAAGGCCGTTTATTGAAATCCTGGTAGTATCTATTCAAAACACATCGCTCCTTCTCGTACAGCCATATATCATCACGGTACTCTACTTCTCGCTTCAGGAAAATAAAAAGAGCCTTAGAAGAATGGAGCATCAGCTTGAAAAAAAATCCAAGGCTACCCGCCTTGTCCATATAAAAGACGAAAACGGAACTTTGCGCTTCAGCTTCAAGCCCGATGACCTGCTGTATATTGAATCTGCTGACAATTATGTAAAGATTAATTATCTGATAAACGGTAAGATAAACCAGGAGGTACTTCGCAATACACTAAAAAGAATGGAATCCATGCTGGAAGAATTTACGGTAATACGTTGTCACCGCTCTTATATGGTCAACATTAACCATGTTTCAGCTATTCAAAAGGATAAAGACGGGCATATTTTGATATTGGATTATCTTGAAGATCTTCGTATTCCGGTTTCAAAAACTTACAGTCCTGCAATAATGCGGACTTTTATGGCTCGCAGTAATGGTTAAATATATTCCAGGAAGACCTCTTTCAGAAACTTCTCTTCCAGACGTCGGGCAATTCTTTTTATCACAGTTCTGCGAATCTCAAGGTCTATCGGTAGGTTTGGATCCTGATGTGCGATATTTATCCGTGTTCCAATAATGAAATGAATTTCATCGCTATCAAGAAGAATTTTTACAATCTGATCGGCAGGGCC
Organism: Marinilabiliales bacterium; assembly: GCA_002869405.1. Taxonomy (GTDB): domain Bacteria; phylum Bacteroidota; class Bacteroidia; order Bacteroidales; family BM520; genus BM520. The sequence goes on along the minus strand of PKSY01000313.1, from coordinate 5,318 downwards.
CTTCCCCAGTCGGGTTTCATTACCGTAAGTGTTTAATAAATCTGACACTTTGCTGAGGGTCAGGATCCCTTCTGTAACCAGATCGATACCATCCATAAAGGAAACCGGAGGAAGATCAGGATCCTCAAACTCAAAGCTGTCGGTAATTTCCACTCCTGTTTCACGGGCAACAATATCTGCTGTTGTAGCACCACTGACAATGCGCGCTCCGTTAAAGGATTTAACCTTCTCACCCAGCACCTTATCATTTTTCTTTTCATAGGGTGGGCCGGAGCAGACAAGACATTTCCGTGGGTTCCGGAAATAGATAGCCGCACAACTTGTATCGTCCTTGGAATTATAATGATCATTCTTGTGTGCACGGGTAACAATTTTCGATGCAAGCGTAGAGGCCGCAATCTCGGGGTCGTTCTCAACAAGCTCTTTAATATATTCATTCACAGCCTCTTCACCCCAGCCAAAAGGATACTGGTCAATGCCAAGACCCGACTGAGCAACACCATCAGTATAAAAAACAATCCGGTCATCTTTTTGCGGATAGAACCGGCAGGTGCGCAACACCTTGCCTTTGTTGCGTTCTGTTTCCATGCTGATGCGCTCCCACTGAACAGGAAGATAATTTTTACCGCGAAGCAATGTTGCGCGGGGATTGTCATATTCCAGAATCCGGATCTCCCCGTCATGCTCAATATCCACGATCGTGAACGTCGAATAGCTTATTTTCCTGTCGGCGCAAACAGGTAATGTATTCATAATTGTATCGGCAATGCGCTCCACATCCTTGTGCTCCTGGGTAAAATTCATCGCCATGGTGGCAGTGAGTATGGCAAGCAGATTAGCCTTCACGCCATGTCCCATGCCATCAGAAAGCACCACAATGGTGCGATTCTCCTCTTTGATGCGTCGCTTTAAAAATACATCACCACAAATCCGCTCGCCCACATGGTTGCGCTGCTGACAATGCACTTCAATATAGAAATCCTGATCTGTGGCCACGGCTATTTATCTTTTTTTGTTTTATACGACTGTATGATAGAGTTCAGCATCTTCTCCGTTTTGGAGGCGCCTTCGCCAAGCAGGAATCCAATCTGCTGAACCATAGAAAGGTTCTCGTCGATTACCTCAGTCATTCGATTAATAACTTCTTCCTGCTGTACTTCCGGGAGGAACATATCACGAACAATTGCTCCGGCCACACGACGACTCTTAATCGGGAAAACCGTTACATTGAGAAGTCCGTCTTCAAGCGGTACATCTTTATTCATCACAGGCTGATCCTGATCAAAAACATAACTAAAGACATTATAAAAAGTGTATGGCAATAATGTTTTCACGTCTGCGCCTTGTAATCCCGGGATTATTTCTGCTATATCACGGGCTTCTTCTCCAAGCATCTCAATAAAAGCTTCATTGGATTCTATCACTTTAAAATCACTATCAACAATTACCACCCCTGCATTCATTCTTGAGAGGATAGCATCAGCTCTTTCATGCGCCTCGCGTTCCTCGGTAAGTTCGCGACGGGCCTCTTTGGTTTGCTCTTTGAGCTCGCGCTGTTCCCGGCTCAGTGTATCATTCGTATTCTTAAGAGTATCGATATACTCCTGCCGTGTACGAAGAGTATAGTCAATGCACATTTCCGGTTTTGCAAGTCCTTTGGAAACCATCGTTGCAAATTCACGACAGGATTTAAACCCACACATACGGCAACCGGAATCCACATGGTCATCGTTTTTACCGATAAGAGTGAGCACTTGTTCAATTTTTTCTTCGGAGGGCTCTTTCAGCCGCTGATCATCTGCAGAAAACTCCCGGTTCAGGTTTACAGCGCGGTATTGGTCAATATCGCCCGACCATTTATCATAGTTAAAATCCTTCAATAACCTGCTCGCAAAATCAGTAATCATAGCCATTCGGTAGAACTTCTCTCCTCCCTTTGTCATTCCCGGTCCCATCATACAACCTTCACAAAAGAAAAGGTTAAAATGGTGCTTTATCTCTTCACTGCGTGTTTTAAACATCTCAATGGCCTCAATAACATCATCATGACCATCAGCAGAAATAACATTACCTGAAAGCAGACTTTCATCCATTGGCCCTGACTGCAGTATACCATTGGTTATCGGATATAATGCTCCTTTATAACCCAGAGGCTCATCAAATTCCGCATACTCATAGTTTTTTTCTTCAATACCATACTGACGAAAAAGCTTACGCAACTCCATAAAAGTGATGTTGGCATCAATTTTCCTGGAACCTGAATAATTCAGTATTTCATCTTTGGATGCGATACACGGACCGATATAAACAACTTTTACATTATCGTTGTACTTTTTTCGAACAACTCCTGCGGCAGCAACCGGAGGAGAGATAAGCGGAGCGGCATTTTCCAGTAATTCAGGATAGTATTTCCTTACCAGGTTCACTACAACAGGACAATTCGCAAAGAGATAGTACTTACCTTTAAAATCGCCGGCCAGATTGGCATAACCTCCTGCAACAAGGTCAACGCCAAAGGAGACATCCTGGACATGAGAAAAGCCAAGTGCTCTGATCATTGCCACCAGCTTTCTGTAATCGGAAATATCCGTGAATTCCGCGGCAATACTCGGTCCCAGCAATGCAACTACATCATCCTCCCCGGTCAGCAAAACATTCACATACTCTACGGAGCTTCTGTAATTCACGGCATCATAACCACATACAGTATGGCAGTTCCCGCACCCTATACATCTTTCATTAAGAATTTCCGGAGTATCCTGCCCCTTTTTTACTACAATAGCATTTACAGGACAAGAGCGCATACATGCATAACACTGAGTGCACTGCTCCGCATCAATAGTAAAAAGTGGTGTTTGTTTCTTATCTGACATATCGTTATTCTCCAAATACTGAATTCAGAAGGGCTGTTACATTATCGGCAGTTACATTTTCATAGCGTTTACCTCCAATCTGAAGCAATGGTCCCTTTTCGCATTCCCCCAGGCAATGTGCTCCATGAAAAAACACCCTGTCTTTTAAATTATGTTCCAGAAGATAATCCTGTATTACCCTTAAGGTCATCTTATTTCCTCTGCTAAAGCATGAGCTTCCAAGACAAATTACTATTTCCGTCTTCTTCATTATTTATAAATTTCAATACACAAATATACAATTATTTACCATTCATCCTGTTACAAAATTCACATTGTTATATTTTTCACAATTAATTATTGGAAATCCGGTAAGAATCACTATTTTTGTGTGTTACAGTATAAAATGGAAGTGAACTCCAATGAAAGAAATCATAGAATCGATTTTAAAAAAATATCCTCAGGGAAACCGCGACACTCTGATTCCTGTGCTGCAAAAGATACAGGGAGAAGTAGGCTACATCCCGGAAGAAGCAATATCACCTGTAGCTCAGTGGGTAGGAATACCATCCAGTAAGGTTTACGGTGTTTCTACATTTTACGATCAGTTCCGGTTCAGCAGTCGTGGGGCTTTGCACATAAGAATCTGCCGCGGCACTGCTTGTCATGTTATGGGATCTTCAACGATTCTTAAAGAGCTGGAAAAAGAACTTAAAATAAAAGCAGGGGAAGTTTCCAAGGATGGCAAATTTAGTCTTGAAATAGCCAGTTGTATCGGGGCCTGCAGCATGGCTCCGGTGATGCAAATTAACGAAACATTTTACCCTGTATCACCCAAAGACCAGATAAAAGAAATTATCCGTAAGGAATTAAAAAACCTCAATGCATGAGTACGGCAGAGACAAATACTACCGAAAAATCGTTTACGGCAGCATTCTTTTCATCGCCGGAAACAACTCCTGAGCCTTCCATTAAAAAGAAGGCTGCTGAACTTCGCCGTGATACCATCGACAAGTTGCATATATTTGTTGCAACTGACACTGCCGGAGTTGTCGCAGGAGCAAAAAAAACACTCGAAGCAGTTAAAAAATATATCGGAGAGCGAAGTATTAATGCCAATGTGATTGAAACCGGAAATATGGGTATTTCATCCTTCTCTCCCGTGATGGATGTTCAGATTCCCGGACACACCAGAGTATCTTTTAAATGCGTCAGTGATGAAAATGTCCCGTCAATTCTCGATGGAGTACTGAATAAAGAGCTTCCACAAGAGCACCTTATCGGACAGTATCACAACGACTTGCACGAGGAATTTGAAAACGTACCCTTTATACATTCACTACCATTTTTTAAACTCCAGAAAAGGCTGATTCTTAAGAACTGCGGAAAAGTAAATCCCTGCAGTGTTGATGAATATGTTGCTCACGGAGGCTATACAGCGTTTTTAAAAACAATCACCAATTATACTCCCGAAAGTGTTTGTGACCTAATGGAACAAAGTGGCTTAAGAGGTCGCAGCGGAAGCGGATACCCCGTGGGAGAAAAGTGGCGTATTACACTTACTACTGCCGCAGACGAGAAATTTCTGATTTGCAACGCTGACGAAAGCGACCCCGGTGCTTTTATGGATCGTACTTTAATGGAAGGAATTCCACACAGAATATTAGAAGGTATTGCACTGGGAAGCTACGCCATCGGAGCCCGTACTGCCTACATCTATATCAAAAATGAATATCACCTGGCCATAGAACGCCTTGAAAAAGCTATTAAAGAAGCTTATTCAGCAGGATTGCTCGGAAATAATATCTATCAAAGCGGATATTCACTTCAGATTAAAATAGTAAAAGGAGCAGGTGCTTTTGTTTGTGGTGAAGAGACAGCGCTCATCAGCAGCATTGAAGGTAAAAGGGGAATGCCCAGACACAAGCCCCCCTACCCTTCACAGTCGGGATTATTCGGAAAACCTACCGTGGTAAACAATGCGGAAACCCTGGCCGGAGTACCTGCCATATTTGAAAACGGCCCAAACTGGTTCGCAAAAATAGGTACTGAGAAAAGCAAAGGAACAAAGATTTTTACCGTTTCCGGAAAAGTACGATATACAGGCCTGGTGGAAGTACCCATGGGAACAACTTTCAGGGATATCATTTTTGAATGTTGCGGCGGCATGTCAGGAGATAAGGATTTTAAATCACTGCTTATTGGCGGACCTCTCGGCTATTGCATCAATGAAGAGTTGCTCGACACTCCTGTGGATTTCCAGAAGCTTGAAAAAGCCGGCTTCACAATGGGCAGTGGCGGGCTTGTGGTTATGGACGAAGATACGTGTATGGTTGATATGGCCCGCTATTTCGCAGAGTTTATCCGCCGCGAAAGTTGTGGAAAATGCATCCCCTGCCGGGAAGGTTCCAAACGAATGTTTGAAATCCTGGAATTGCTTACTCATAAACCGGCAGAAAACGATCG
>PKSY01000312.1 GCA_002869405.1 Marinilabiliales bacterium | reverse complement strand
ATTCCAGATATATTCAGAGGCTTCAGGAATTTCGGTAACAGCGAAGTTTGACACCGGGGCGCTGAAAACATAAACCGTATCAGGGCCGTCAGGCATTTCGGGGCTTTCAGGAATATTGTTTACAGTTAATTCCAGGTCATCAGAGAGGTTATTTCCGGAGTTATCAGAAACAGTAAGAGTAAGTGTTACTATACCGTTTGTTGCGTCATTTTCACCGGGAAGATAAGATGTTGAAAGCAGGTTCTCATTGTCAAAACTACCGTCACCGGAAGTGGTCCAGAGCAGGGAAGTGTATCCTGTGGCAGCACCGGAGATTTCAAAAGCATTACTTGCACATACAGCACCATCATCACCGGCATCAACAGATAGGATTGACTCATGGTCAGGAAGATAAAGGAAGTCGATATACGCCTGATCTTCTCCGGCACTGTTTTGACTATCTTTCGCGTAAGTCCAGGTAAACGTATGTGGCCCGGGGCCGGTGGAGCTTCTGAATTCTGTCCATTCCGTATCCCCTGAAAGGGAAGAAATTTCCACATCATCAATAAAAAATCTCAGCAAATCATTCTCTTCACAATCGGTCTTTCCCCACCACATAATCTTCCCGAAACCACTGCAATCCAATGTAATAGAAATTGTACTGGTTTCATTATCACCTATAACACCTGAAGCAGCGCTGTAAATACCATTTCTTGTAACGCTTTCGCTGATTACCCATGGTTCATCCTCAAAGGTCCAGTCAAACAACGAGAAATCACCGGATTCAAAATCCTCATCGGGTTCACCCAAAGTGATAAAAGACCAAATATCACCTGCTGTTTCACCAAAACTGTTCACAGCAGTCACCTGCCAGAAGTATTCAGTTTCATAATCCAGCATCTCTGTAAGGATATATTCAGGATCATCAATAACAACATTATGAAGGATATTCGTGGGCGGATTATCTGTTCCAAACGATATGCGGTATGAAGTTGCGGGGAATTCTCCGGCATCCTGCCAAAGAAGATTTGTAAATACAGATGCCGAATTGGAGTTATTTGAAGGAGTCACACATTCCGGAGCTGAAGGCGCAGGAACACGAAACGAGTGTGGTTCCCACCTTCCGATATAAGGATGGTTTTCGCTTCTCCCTGATTCGTCGGCAGCATGAATATAGTACATCATTTCAAAGCCTTCTCCGGGATACTCAAAATCAGCGGTATAAGTTATATTATCAGAAGAAGTCATTACCAACTCTTCCCATTGCCCGCCATCGATACGATATCGCAGCAACACAGAGTCAGCATAAATATTTTCTCCACTCAAAGCATGAATATCAGCGCTAAAAGAGTAAGTATCCTGAACCGGATGATCGCCCAGCAAAGGCATATGATCAATATATAGCATCTCTCTGTCGGCAATTTCATGAGTACGACAATGGAGCGCATCGGTGTTTTCCCATGTATTATGATAGATGCCGATTATTTCATATCCGGGCATAGCATCTTCGTATGACTCCAGCGCCTCGTCATCCCACTGGCTACCTGTTTGGGGCACAAACACTTTTTTATTTAAAATATATGAGTTGGTATATGGCGTTGCAGGAGGGCCTCCGGGCGTAAAAACACGATAAACACGGTAAGGAGTACCGTAAGAACTTGTGGTGTTTGCCCAGTAAGCAGCGGCATCCTCAAAGTCCTGATATCTTGAATCAGATTGTGGCACCTGGCCGATAAGGATTTTATCCGGACCAAGAAACTTACCCCAGCAGTCGATATGTTTTATGTATTCGCCCAAAGGATCTTCGAGAATATGATTGGATGTAATTCCAAGATAATCTTCAACCAGCTGATCAACATCACCTTGCGACAATGATGGGTTTTCGTCAAGTACCAGGTCTGTATGAGCGCCCTGATGCATTCCGTCGGTCATCCAGTTTCCGCCGGTGTGAATCAGATTCATTCCATATAAGTCTACATCCAGATGTTGAGCAACCTGTATGGGAACATCATTATCATTGGGACGTGGTCTGTTGTAGGGAAAATTGACAATCGATACTCCACTGTTTTCAACCATAATAAACCATGGACCGTAATCGCGGGTCCAGTAGCTGTCGGTGGCAGCATGTATAAAGTCACAGTTATCCAGATTCACTCCATTCTGACTGTACAAAGAAATCACCTGATCTTCCTGTGATTGATTAGCAACCAGAGTTATTACATTATCTGATTCCGAAATCTCAGCTATCAAAGTCATTGGTATTCCAAAGGGATAACGTACCAAAACCCCTTCTGTAGGCTCAAACTCTGCAATGTTACGCACTTCACCTGTGGGTGGATCCGTAGGATAAAAATCCTTCCCAATAGTATGGGATTTTGCCTTTTCCTCCTCAGAAAGTGTGTGGGTTAATGATTGTTGAGCTACAGATAAGTTAAATATGCTCAGCAGAATTAAAAAAATCGAAAGAGTAAGAGCTCTCATGTCTAATGCTTTATAACTCCACAAATATAGCATCTAATACATCCATTACAAACTCCTGTTGATTTTTCCATATTAAATGAAACCCAAACACCACTTTCCCAGTATGAAGTATTGGTAAAAAAGAGGACCAATCACATGTTACTTTTTCCAAAAAATGCGATTAAATTAAGAATAGTGGAAGGTCATTTATAAACAGAATTATTTATCGGTTTATGCCGGGGGGCGTAATATCCGGGGATAATTAAAAATTATCTTTATGAAAAGAGGGCTACTTGTACTTATTTCATTAATGGTGTCATTCCTTTCAATGGGGCAGCATTTTTCTTATGAAGCAAACACTGAAAATTCAGGCTTCAAAATCAAAGAAAACAAAAGCGAACAACTAATTATTGACTTTTCACTGTCAGAGTTTTCAATCGCCGCTAAAGAAGTAAAAGGTGAAAACCTTGATTTCGTTTCTTTACCGGGCAATATGCTTCCTTCAGAAGCCGGAAACCCTGACTTACCATCGCAGAGCTGTTTCATTGCAATTCCTAAAGGTGCTACCGTTTCATATACTATTGAAAGTACTGCAAAAGAGTATGTAAAAAACAAAAACATAGCTCCAGCCAAAGCGATACCTTTTGATACAGAGGAGGTTTCAGAAGAGTATATCCGAAACCCAAAGGTTTATGAAAAGGATGCTCTCTACCCAACTAATCCTGTGGTGATTTCAGAAGTAATGGAAGTCAGGGGCATCAGTATGGTTCAGGTGGGTGTAACACCCTTTCAGTATAATCCGGCAACCAAAGAGCTTCAGGTTCTCACCAATGTGGAGATAAAAATTGAGATTGAAGGAGGAAAAGGCACCCTTGATGACCAAAGGCTTAGAAGCCCGTGGTTTGAGCCTATTCTTCAGGATATGCTGGTAAATTACAGCGATCTTCCGAAAGTTCAGAAGAAACCCATGAACGGAAAATCCTCCATTGGCTATGAATATCTTATCGTAGTTCCCAATGATCCGGCTTGGCTGCCATATGCAGAGCAGATCAGAGAATTCCGTAATCAGCAGGGTATTTTAACCGGAATAGTAACACTGAGCGAAATTGGCGGAAATACAGCTACTACAATAGAAGCCTATATTGACAATGCATACAACAACTGGGATATCCCGCCGGTAGCGGTATTGTTAATGGCTGATTATGGCAGTGATGCTACTAACCGAATTACCTCTTTCGAATATTCTCATCCCTATTCGGGCACTTATATTACAGATAACACTTATGCTGATGTAACCGGCAACTCTCTTCCTGATATCATTTTTGCCCGAATGGCAGCAGAAGATGTAAGTCAGCTTGAAGTGTTGGTTTCCAAAGTTATAGAATATGAAACCAACCCACCTACAGACCCTTCGTTTTATGCAAGTCCTGTAACAGCATTAGGCTGGCAGACTGAGCGTTGGTTCCAGATTTGTTCGGAGGTTATCGGAGGTTTCATGCAAACTCTTGGCAAAACGCCGGTAAGGATAAATGAGATCTATAGCGGGACTCCGGGAACAACCTGGTCAACAGCAACAAATACATCCACAGTAGTAAACTATTTTGGGCCTGATGGTCTGGGATATATTCCTGCCACACCTGATGAACTTGGCAACTGGTCGGGAGGAAATGCTACCATGATTTCCAATGCCATCAACAGCGGAAGTTTTATGGTTGTACACCGCGATCATGGTGGTGAGACACTCTGGGGAGAGCCATCCTACTCCACATCTCATATTAATGCACTTACAAATGATAAGCTCCCGTTCGTTTTCTCTCTGAATTGCCTTACGGGAAAATTCAATCGTTCGGGCGAGTGTTTTGCAGAAGCATTTCACCGTCACACATATAACGGAAATAACTCCGGAGCCTTAGGACTTATTGCAGCCTCTCAGGTTTCATATTCTTTTGTTAATGACACCTATGCCTGGGGTATGTTTGACAATTTCTTTCCTGATTTCATGCCGGATTACGGAATGTCACAGGTGCAGGAACGAGGAGTACTTCCGGCCTTTGGAAATGCTTCAGGAAAATATTTCCTTCAGCAGTCAAACTGGCCATATAACACTTATAATAAAGAAATCACATACAATCTTTTCCACCATCACGGAGATGCGTTTTCGGTAATTTTCACCGAAGTACCACAAAACCTGGCAGTGACACACAACAGTTCAATGCTGAGTTCTGCATCTTCATTTGATGTAATTGCACCGGAAGGATCTCTGATTGGCCTTAGCGTTAATGGCGAATTGATTGGCTCTGCATGGTCTTACGGCGGTTCAACAACTATTCCCATAAATCCTCAAAGTCCGCAGGACGTAATGATTGTTACCGTCACAAAACAGAACTTTAACCGCTACCAGGCCACAGTGACCATTGAAGCCCCGGCCGGAGCATGTGTAATGTACAATAATCACACTGTAAACGATATTGCTTTCAATGGAAATGGCGTTGCCGAATATGGTGAAACTGTAAACCTCAACATGTTTGTTGAAAATATTGGAGATGTGACTGCAAATGGTGTGACACTATCACTGCAAACCACAGACAATTATCTTACCATAGCTCAAAACAGTGCTTTTGCCGGAGATATCTCTCAGGGTGCAACAAGCACAGTAAATGATGCATTTACCATTAACATTCCTGATAATGTACCAAATGGTCATAATGCGGCATTTATTATGACTGCAACCGATGCTGCCGGTTCAGGCTGGACAAGCAACTTCAATATTGAAGTCAGCTCGGGAGAACTCACTGTTCAGACATGGTCGTTGACAGATGATGGTGGTGACGGCACACTGGATCCCGGCGAAGGAGGTACTTTAAACGTATACGCTCAAAACACCGGTGATGCACTGGCAGAAAACATTCTGGCATCAATAAATACTACAGATAATTACATCACAATTCTCACAACAGATCCACAAAGCATCGGCTCATTATCAGCTGGATCTAACGGTGTAGCTCAGTTTGACGTTGTTGCTTCAGGTACAACACCTGCCGGACATAATGCACATATAGATATCGCCCTTATTGCAGATAAAGGATTATCAGCTCAGGGTGCCGCTGAAATTTATATTGGGAAGATACCTGCCATCGTTGTTGATCTGGATAACCTGCCGTCTTCAGGAACATTGATTCAATCTGCAATGCAGGATTTGGGTGTTATGGCAGAATACACAACAACACTGCCTGCGGATCTAAATCTATATAAAACAGTATTCCTGTGTCTGGGTATATACCCTGACAATCACACGCTCACAACCACTGAAGGTCAGCAGCTCGCAGACTTCCTAAGCAGTGGAGGAAAACTCTACATGGAAGGTGGTGACACATGGGCGTATGATCCTGCAACCGCGGTTCATCCTATGTTTAATATTACGGGATTATCTGATGGTGCCGGTGATTTAGGGAACGTAGCCGGTATTGAGAATACTTTTACATCAGATATGACTTTTGGATATAGTGGTCCAAACAGTTACATTGATCAGCTGGCAGCAACAGGCAATGGATTTTCTATACTTACGAATCCTATTGCAGGCTACATGTGCGGCATTGCCAATGAAGCAGCAAACTACAAAACTATCGGTGCTTCATTTGAATTTGGCGGATTAGTTGCCAATGCAGCAACTCCAAACGAATTAATGGCAGAATATCTTACTTTCTTTGGTCTTTCAGGAACAACGCTGCTTCCTCCGCAAATTTCTGTTCAGACTGAAAGTATTTCTACTGTAATGGAAAAATGTGCTACAGAAGTGCACACAATTACCATCACAAACAATGGGGAAGAAAATCTTATTTGCCAGATAGAACAACCTGTAGTGGCGTGGATGAGCGTGAGTACATTATCACTTACGGTTGAGCCTGGAATGACAGGTACTTTTGATGTAACACTAACTGGAGAATCTGCCACTGTTGGTAGTTACAGTTCAACGTTGATAATCACAAATAATGATCCTGCAAATAGCCAGGTTGTTATACCGGTATCCATGGAGCTTTATAACCCTGTTGTTAGCCCTGATGATTATACCGTCTGCGAAAACGATCTTCCATTCCCGCTGGAGGGAGCAAGTCCTGAAGGTGGAGTTTATCATGGCGACTATGTTACAGACGGAGTTTTTGATCCGTCAGCAGCAGGTCCGGGAGCTCATACTGTTTTTTACACGTATAACGGAACCGGTGGTACATGTGAGATGACAACAAATTTTCTGGTTACTGTTAATGAAGCACCGATCGTTATTTGTCCTGAAGATATCGCAATGTGCGGTAATACTCTTGAACCAGTTGTGCTTTCGGGAGCAACTCCTGTTGGAGGTATCTATTCCGGTCCCGGAGTAAATGATACCATTTTTGATCCAGCAGTTGCCGGATACGGAGTTCATGAAATCACATATACATATACTGATCCTGTAACAGGTTGTTATGATTACAGTTCGTTCAGCATTGCCGTTGACTCAGTTCAGCCGGTTACATGTCCTGAAAATATTACACTTTGTGAACTGGATTCTGAATTTACGCTAAGCGGAGCGACACCGGCAGGCGGAGTATATGTATATCAGGGGGATACAATATCTACCTTTAACCCGGCCATCTACGGACCAGGCAGGTACAGAATCTATTATCACTATAATAATCAAAGCGAATGTGGAGGAGTTTGTAGTTTTGTTATCAAAGTATACTCATCGCCGGCAACGCCTTCAAATTTCACTATTAATCATATTGATGAAATGTATGCTGACCTGAGCTGGGATCCTGTTACAGGAATCAGAAAATACTATCTCTACTACAGAGAAATGAATACAGTTGACTGGAGTCTAATTCTTGTAAATAAGAACCAAACCACATTTACATTGGAAGATCTGCAGCCCGGTTCAAGCTATGAAACCATGATTCAGGCGGTGAGCAGGACATGTGCCAGTGAGATGAGTGATACACTCAGTTTTACAACTCTGGAGATGCCACAATACTGTACATCAGGAGGACTCGACAGCAGTGATGAGTGGATTGATTACGTAAAATTCCCTCGTCTGTCCCATTCAAGTGGCGATGATGGCGGATATATTGATAATACCTCACTCGGATGGGGAAATCTCTATGCCGGAAGATCATCAAGTGTTCGTTTCAGTGCCGACAGAACCGGATCAAAGCGTACATTCCACTGGGGAATCTGGATTGATTTTGACCGGGACGGCTTCTTTGAAGATGAAGAGCAAATCGTTCAAACATCAAGCAATAAAACGAATAACCTTCGTGAAACCTTCTTTATCCCTAATGATGCTCATATTGGAATCACCAGGGCACGGGTATCCATGAAATATGGTGGTTCGCCGGGTGCATGCGAGTTATTTGATCGGGGCGAGACAGAAGATTACTGGGTTAAAATCAATGAACAAAAAGGTGGATCCGGCGGAGGTGACATGCTCGAGTTGTTGAGTGATATCGAAGAGGAAGAGTTTGAAATTTCGTCGCTGCAATGTGTACCAAACCCGGCTACAGATTACCTGCTTATCTATTATGGTAAGATGGTAAACAATGCTGAACTCACAATCTATAATGTGACGGGAGATATAGTGTACACGGAAACTGTTTCAGGAATAGAATTCCCAATGCATGTAAATTCCTTTATGCCGGGAGTTTATGTAGTCACGTTAACAACAGGCAAAAAACAGATTACAAGTAAGCTGATTGTAAAATAACAGCTTTCACACACATCAAACATATACAAGCCACCGGAGTATTCCGGTGGTTTTTTATAACCTTAAACCGGAATGAATCCACATTGGAGAATAAGTCCTGATGCGGAGCGTGTTTTTATAATAAACTCCGTTTGTTACTTTCAGCACACTACCCGGGGCAACATTAAAGATATCATGATCATTGAGAATCAATTCTCCGATTTCCAGATCTCCTGTCATTAAAGGATTATTTGCTGCCCATGAGGTAATTAAAATATCGTCATCACCAACAGGTAATCTTCCATACCATCCCCAGTTTCCACTATTATTCCACACCTCAGAATCTACTCCGAACCAAACAGCCGGCAGGTTAGCAACAGTGAATTGAGGTATTGCACTTCCGTTAAACGACTCCAGCGTTCCATTGTAGTAATTTGGTGAGAGGTCATAAATTGCAGTTCCGGCATTCTCTTCAAAAGCATAATATAACATCAGGTTTGCTTCATTACCCTCAGGATAAGAAGCCATATCATCCCGAATTTCAACAATTGTACGTGATGATTTCCACATTTTAACTTCATCAATAGCACCTTCAAAGAAATAATTTTCATCAAGGAATGCAGCACCTACATAAAGATCATGATTTTCGATTCCGCCATAAAGAGGGTTTTGTCCGGTAACAGCAACTTCTTCAAATCCATTCACAAAGATGGAAATATCAATGACACCGCTACCCATTGTTGTTCTGACAGCAATATGATTCCATGCATCACGGCGTATTACATCCGAAGAAGTCTCAATATTATTACGAACTCCATCTGCGTCATCATATAAAAACTTTATGCTGTTGTCCGCATTTACGCCGAGGCCAAACTGTACATAATTCTGAGGACCATTGAGATTGAGTTGTCTGAGCAGAACGGGCATAAAGTCTGAGACAGATGCTTCAGGTTTTATCCAGGCCTCGATTGTCATACTTGGAGCCTGATCATCACCAACCTGATTCATTTTCACATGAGCTCCTGCACCGTCAAAATAAAGAGAAGCATCTGAAGAAGTTGAAGGGACATAATAATGGTAGTTATCTCCGCCATTTATATCATAATGAATAGTCAGGTGGTCAGGATCAGCCTGCACATTAGTAAGTCCTGCAGTTGAAGTGAATATATAGTACTCGCGTTCTGTTCCGGCAGATGCAGAAGGTAGTATAGCGGTAAACGAAGTACCGGATCCAGTTGCCTGAACAATATTATCCGACGTCCAGCTGTTGTCGGTATATCTGACATAAACTTTTTCTTCAGGTGCAGCATCATCAGATAGTGTAATACCAACGGTTGCCGAAGTTCCTGAGGGTGCACTATGAGCTACCACGGGGTTAATATCAACGATTGTTGCTGGCAGCTCACTCAATCTCATAATTCCTACAGGAATATTCGTGCCGTGATATGATTCAGGGTCTTCAATACATAAGTGGATGTATCGTTGTCCGGGCAAAGTCCAGTATGCATTTCCACCTCCGGCGCCGATAGTCCATTTCATATCAAAAACATTAATGTTATATCCTCCGCCCCAGTCGAAATCCCATATTCCTTCTGAAATTTTAAACTCGTTACCATTATTAGCCAAAAAAGTACTGCCGTAGAAATCAGTACTTCCACCAATATCCTTCAGGTACGCTCTACTACCGGCATCAAAAGACCACCCGTTATGTGTTCCCGGAACGTAAAATTCCTTTTGGGGAATGTCTTCAACCCAAACAGCGTAGCTTCGTGCAGGAAGGTCAATCCAAATATCATTTGGGATACCATTCTCTATGGACTGAACTGTAGCAGTGTTATATGCAGAATGACCAAAAATATCATTCAGGTTTGTACCAACGGCAATATCCTTTACCTGCTGATGAAACTGAACACCCGAGCCACCAAAATTTATGGCTACAACCACATCAGGACCCAATCCGCTTTCTGTTCCATTCAACTGATAAACAAGCACATAACTATTATCTGCGAGGTCATTAATATAACCTGAGCCTGATTGATTCAGGTAAGTAACCTGTGATGATCCGACGATATAATTTTTATGCGCATCAATGAGTTCGTTGATATCATCATTATGGGCAGATTTATCTGCAGGATAATAGGCTGTTCCATCATCAGGATACCCAAAATAATCCGGATAGAAAACGGATGGTAACCCGAGTTGATTATTGGTTAAGATATAAGCATAAGCCAGCATAGGATCATTTTGAATCAGACTTGCAAACCCGGAGTTATCGCGAAAATCATGGTTATTGACAAAAGTAATAATGTTATTTCCGCTAAGTCCTTTTGCATCATGCAGACTTGCACCAAAAACATTTCTAACATCATATCCAAACTGATCACACGCTTGCCGAAGGCTCTCACGGAGAGCGAAATCAAAAATTTTAGGACTTATTGCCTCTTTGGTATCATTGTCCATATAATTGTAGACATTATTTACCCATCCGGCAAGCTCATCAGGATTAGTACTATACCACTCACCAACCGCAACACCAGGGCTTATTCCATTATCATACAGATAATCAAAAAGGTCACCGACAAACTCAGGAGTAAAATGCTTCACGGCATCCATTCTGAATCCACGCACACCCACATCATTCCAGTTCCATTTAGCCCATTCAAAAAGTGTATCTTTTGTGACCTGCTGAAACTGGTCATAATCGTAATAGAAATACATACCATCCCAGTCGCCAGCAAGATTTGTTGCTCTGTCAAGATTCGGTTTAAAAGCATCCCAGTGCATCTCACCGCGCCCAGAAGCCATACCAGAAAAATCTGTCATAGTCTGAAAGCGCATATTATCAACCACATCCATAGCAGCAGAGCTATACCAAATGCTGTAAATACGTGCATCAGAATATCCGCTGTTCCGATTACCCCAATAAATGTATATTGTATCTCCTGTTGGATCGAAATCACCGGGATTTATTGTAAGAGCAAACTCATCAACGGCACAACCTGAAACCGGATCGAGCTGACAAAGATAATCTGTAGCCAAAGCTATTGCCTGGCTTCCCTGGCCACAATCACCGCCGCCATTGGGTTCAACCTCATTCACAGAGCCCTGATAAGCATTAACGGTATTCGTATGAAAATAGATTTTGTATTCCCAATTTTCAAATCGTGTATGGCCGGAGGCAGAGCTGACTTTAAAATAGTAGGTACCGGCCCCAAGTCCTGTTGTTCCACCAATGGGAATTATATTCCTCATTCGATCGTAAGGAAAGGGATTGTCTCCATTATTTGCGCTGGTCCAATTAAAATTATCCACGTAACTCTCAAGTCCCGGATTATTTTCCCAGGCACCGCCATCGCGGTGGTTAAACACCACATCGGCAATAACTTTGACACCATTTGCATTCAAGGCATTAACAGATTGATCAAGGTCTGCCCTGGAGCCATACCCGGTAGAACCAAAATCTCCATAATCAAAAAGGTCCCTGGGGTCATAGCCATTACTCCAGCTACCTGAAGATGCTTTGGCAAGAGGAGGCAGCCACATATAAGTAAATCCATTTGTACCCAATTCATTTGCCTGGTTAGTTAGGGTATCTGCCCAGTTATATCCTGCAGCAGTTTTGGGATAATCCCAATACCAGCCTTGCATCATAAAGTCTTGAGCATATAATCCTGAAGGCAATACAAATAAAAAGATAACAGCAATTGCTGAGCGAAGTGTTTTCAAATCCAGAGATTTATAATTCATAGCGATAAATAGGGGTAGTTGTTAAGACAAAAGTGCAACAAATATTTATTATTTCAATTTCATACAAGTTTGAAAAAACCTGTAAAACAGGTAAAACAGGTAACAAAGAATTGGCAGGGCTTGTTTAAAACGATTGCAACAAATTTGGGAGTGATAAAAAAATTTATTTTGCATGGGTAACAAAAAGGTGTTTTTTGGATAAAGCAACAGGTACCTTGTTGAATAAGATAATGTGGCTCATGGGAAATGAGTTGGCTGGGGGAGGTGTGTTTTGTGGGAGTTTTTTTGATGAGGTATGGGTGTGAGGGCGAGGTCTGTCGATTTCAATTCCACCCTTTCAAAGGGTAACTCCGGCCAAAAAGTAACCACACCACCCACTTCAACCACAAAACCTCCCCAAAACCTCAAAAAAACATCCCAACCCCACTATTTATCCCAATTCTAAATAAAATCACTAACACAAAAAAAACGCCCGAACCATAGGCCCGGGCGACAAACTGTTGGGTTGTTATATCTGTTTCTTAGAGTACTTCTGTGGCTACGAACTCTACATCTACTGTGTATGTTCCTTTTTTCAGATCCTGCTCGAAGATGCTCTGGCTGTTCATGTTGCCATTCTGAGTTCCCATCTCGTAGAAGATGTTGAACTGGTTGTCGGAATAGTCACCGGCGTTGCTGATGTCACCGCTCTGCTCGATAAGGATTACTTCGTCTGAGGAAAGAGCTGCAGGTGTTCCGTCTACATTATTCTGTACGGTGTTGCTGCCTTCCCAGCCAATTGAGATACCAAGGTTGTTCAGTGGCATTGTGGTGCTGTTGTCTGAGTGCTCGAAGCTGCTGATAGCTTTTACACCAAATTTCCAGTTTGCGGTTGAGCTGATTGCTGCCATATGGTAGTAATCAAAGTTGTCATGTCCGCCAAGACCATTGTTATAATCTTCAAGTGTATTGAAGTTGAATTCGATTGGCATGTAACCTGCGGAACCCATATCAAGATAAAGGCTGGTGTTCAGGTTAGCTGTGATAGTGATTACTTCGTTGTCTGTTGCTTGTGCAAATGTGTTTGCTGTGAAAGCTACTGCGAAAATTACTGCGAGGATTGTTGCTACTTTTTTCATGATTTCTATTTTTTATATTTTTCTTTTTTTTGTTTTCGTTTTACGCTGACTATAAAGCAACGCCCGTGCCAAAGTTTGTAAT
>PKSY01000011.1 GCA_002869405.1 Marinilabiliales bacterium | reverse complement strand
TGAAGTGAGTGGTTTGGTTGTTTTTTGGCCGGAGTTACCCTTTGAAAGGGTGGAATTGAAATCGGCCGATCTCGCCCTCACACCCATACCTCATCAAAAAAACTCCCACAAAACACACCTCCCCCAGCCAACTCATTTCACATGAGCCACATATTTTTTTCAATAAGGTACCTATTGCTTTATACAGGATAAGCGATTTTGTTACCCTGTTTTCAGAACTTTTTTCTAATTCTTCTTACCACTCCTCTTCTGTCCCTTCTTTTTCTTCGGACGCTTTAAGGCCGGGCTGCCTGAATTACGCTGTAGGTTCTTTGCTTTCTTCTCATGAAAAGCCCCACCTCCGGATAGTTTTCCCGGTGTGCCCAGGTAATTCTTATCATATAATTTTGGGCGCTCTTCGGGAGTAAAGATTTTTGAGATTTCTACGCTTTCAGGAATATCATAAATCTCAATTTCCTTTTTCATCAGGCTTTCCACTTCTGCCTGTATTTCCTGTTCAGGCTCGTTGATGAATGCTAGTGCTACTCCAGCTTCTCCCGCTCTGCCTGTCCTTCCAACACGATGAATAAAATCCGCAGGAGCTCCCGGCATGTCAAAATTGATTACATGACTAATCTCCCTGAAATCCAGTCCTCGTGCAATGATATCCGTAGCTACGAGAACACGCATTTCCCCTTTCTGAAACCTTTCTACTGTTTTCAGGCGGGTGTTCTGGGCTTTATTGGAATGGATTACTCCAACTTCACCATCAGAACTTGTATTGATACTCTCAAAAAGCTTGTCTGCCAGTTTTTTACTATCTACAAATACCAGAACCTTCTGAAATTCTTCATTATCCTTCAGGATTTCCTTTAGCAGATTGATTTTTGTATGATAGTTTGGGACGTGATATCCAATAAGTTTTATCTGCTCCAGTGGTGTACCATGTGGCGCTACGATGATTTTTTGTGGGGCATCAAAGTGTTCATTAATTATTTTATCAACATCTTCAGTTAGTGTTGCAGAGAAAAGCAGGTTTTGCCTTCGTGGTGGAAGTGTCTCCATGATAGCTTCCAGTTGAGGCCTGAATCCTAGGTTTAGCATTTCATCTACCTCGTCTACAACCAACTTTTGGATGGATTTAAAGCGCAGGATTCCCGTCATAGCAAGATCGTATACACGACCGGGTGTTCCAACAATAATATCCAGACCCTGATGAATTCCCTGTTTTTGGGTGCTCATGTTTACACCACCATAAACACCCATCATTCTTAAAGAGATATACTTTGTGAGTTTTTCAATCTCTGCAACCACCTGCACTACCAGTTCCCGGGTTGGTACAATTATTAAAACCCTTGGGTTTCGCTGCTCTGAGTAGGGGAGTTGTCGTAGCAGAGGCAGAAGATATGCAAATGTTTTTCCTGTTCCGGTTTGTGCCACACCAACTACATCCGCACCCGACATTACTACAGGAAAAGCCTCTGCCTGAATTGCAGTCGGATATATGTACTCCAGGTCTGCAAGTGCGTTCCATAGAGGTTTGCTGAGATTTAAGTCGTCAAAAGTCATTATGCTACTATATCTATTCTTTCACCATTAAATTCAACTACATCACCTTTGTGTAGCTTCTTGCGCTTGCGGATTTCCGTTTCTCCGTTAACCTTTACGGCCTCTTCTATGATGACCATGTTGGCAAATCCGCCGCTCTCAGCAACTCCGGTCAACTTTAGGAGTTTATTCAACTCTATAAATTCCTGTCCGTTAAGTTCAAAAGTCATTATCGTCTGTTTCTGTCGTTTCTGTTAAATTTGCTTCTTTCGTTATGGTCATTTCTTTGGCGGCCCGGTTTTGCGTTCCCCTTCTTTGAGCCAATGTATAGTTCGTATTTATCCAAACGACTCTCCAGTGGACCATTGTATAGTTTTATCTTTTTTGCCGGCCGTAAACCAATAAATTTCAATGCCTCAACATTACCACTGATAATCCAGGCTTCCCATCCATTGTAGTGATGCTTCAGGCGAGTCCCGATTTCCTGGTAAAAAGGAACTATTTCATCTTTCTCTTTTAATCGCTCCCCGTAAGGTGGATTGACAATGATGGTTCCCGGCTTCATATCCGGTGTATTCTCCAGAAAATTATTGACACCAAAACGAACCCATTTATCTACACCGGCGTATTTAGCATTCTGGCTGGCTATTTTTACTGCATCTGCATCCATATCCATCCCACGAATGTCAACATCAATAGGCTTGATATAGCTGTCTACTTCTTTTTGTATTCTTTTCCAGAGTTTGTCATCATAATCCTTCCAGTTCTCGAAAGCGAATTCATGCATTCTCCCGGGAGGAATGTTGGCCGCAATCATAGCTGCTTCAATAGGGAATGTTCCTGATCCGCACATAGGGTCAAGAAATGGCTTTTGGCCTTTCCATCCCGACAATAGAATTATGCCGGCGGCAAGGGTTTCTGAAATCGGAGCCTCTACCTGCATTGCCCTGTATCCGCGGCGTCCAAGCTGTACTCCGCTACTGTCCATGGATACCGTACATCGCATGTCCGAAATGTGAATATTTATCCGAATGTCAGGGTGATCAATATCCACAGACGGTCGTTTGCCTAAACGGTCGCGAAACTGATCCACAATGGCATCTTTCGTTCGTAAAGCAACAAATTTTGAATGTGTAAAAATATTCCCCTGCGTGGTGCCATCAACTGCAAAGGTCTGATCCACATGAAAAAAACCTGGCCAGTTTATCTGTTGCAGCTTTTTATATAACTGATTCTCATTTTGTACTTCAAAAGTACGGATTGGACGCAGGATCTTCTGTGCCGTGCGGAGCAAAAGATTGCTCTTATACATTACCTCCAGATCGCCACGATACATTACTGCCCTGTTTAGAGGTTTAATCTCTTGGGCTCCGATCATCTCTAATTCACGGGCCAGTACCTCTTCCAGTCCATAAAGTGTTTTAGCTACTAAATTGAATGATTGCAATGCCTTATTTTTTTATGATTAATGCGAAGATATTCCTTGTGATATCAAAAGCGCTGCAAAGATACAAATAGTTGTCAGACTGTTTTTTATTAATGTTTATTGAAACGAAATATTCTATTGATTCTCTATCTTTGCAGAAAATTATATTGTGATAGAGATAGGAAAATACAATACGCTGGAAATACTGCGCCATACAAGCGTTGGCCTGTACCTCGGTGATGAATCCGGTGAAGACGTACTTCTGCCTAATAAATACTGCCCTGAAGAGTATGAGATAGGAGGGAAGTTAGAGGTTTTTGTTTATCGGGATTATGCCGAAAGAAAAATCGCCACCAATATAGATCCTAAAATCAAATTGCATGAATTTGCTTTTTTGCAAGTCACTGCAGTTTCTGAAGTTGGTGCTTTTCTGGATTGGGGACTGGAGAAAGATCTTCTTGTCCCGTTCAAAGAACAACGACAGAAAATGGAGCAAGGACGCTGGTATGTTGTGTATCTTAACATCGATGAAAAATCTTATCGTCTCTACGCAAGTAATAAAACTGACAAGTTTCTTAGTAATGACAATCTCACCATTGAAGAGGGTGATATGGTTAGTCTGATGGCATTAAGTAGGTCTGAAATTGGTTATAACGTCATCGTAAACAATAAACATAAAGGGTTGGTCTTTGCAAATGAGGTGTTTCGTACCTTAAATGTTGGTGACAGGCTGACAGGTTATGTAAAGAAAATCCGTGAGGACAATAAAATTGATATTACACTGCAGCCTATAGGTTACGAACAGTTTAATGATGTTAACGTGAACAGGCTTATCAGCCTTCTGGAAACTAATAATGGGGTTTTATTGCTTTCTGATAAAAGTAGCCCTGATGAGATTTACGCTGTTGCCGGGATGAGTAAGAAAGCTTTCAAGCGAGCTGTAGGTGCACTATATAAGGCCGGAAGGGTAGTGCTCGAAAAGGAGAAAACGATTCTGAAATCTTAATACTATCTTCTATCCCTGATTTTCACTTGCTGTAACATATTTTCCGGATTTACGTCTTCCGACCAGATTGTAAATACCCGGATTTATGAAAATTGTTAACCACCTTCTGATTGTTTTTGCGCTTTTTCTTTCCACTTCTTTACTCGCTCAGGAGCAAAAAAATTCATGTCGTGCAAACAGAATTTCTTCAGGAAACACTATTATTGTTGATGGTGAACTGGATGAGCCTGTATGGCAAGATGCCCAATGGTGCGGCGACTTTATGCAGTTCGAGCCATATGAAGGCAGAGAACCTTCTTATCCTACCAAATTTTCAATTGCATATGATGACCATTATCTGTTTATTGCAGTATATGCTTATGATGATGAGCCTGAAAAAATCTCACGCCGCCTGAGCCGGAGAGATGAACTTGATGGTGATCTTATTGAGATAAGTATTGATTCCTATCACGACCTTAGAACAAGTTTTAATTTTATCATTCAGGCTTCCGGTGTGAAAGCGGATAACATTATGTCGAAGGATGGCGAGACCAGTGATTATAACTGGGACCCAATCTGGTATGCAAAAACAAATATTAATGATGAGGGTTGGACTGCAGAGATTAAAATTCCATATACTCAATTGCGTTTTGATGCTGATTTTGATTTATGGGGTTTGCAGGTGCGTCGATATATTCACCGTAAAGCTGAGGCTTCATTCTGGCAGCCAATGCACAAGGAGCAAACCGGCTGGGTGCACCATTATGGTGAGCTTTCAGGCCTTGATGGAATTGAGCCACGAAAGCCGTTAGATGTCACTCCCTATGTTGTTGGAAAGATTGAAAACTATAAAGGTGATCCCGATAATCCGTTCTTTATGAAACCTCTGCCCGGAGGGAACACCGGGGTTGATGTTAAAGTTGGTCTTACCAATAACCTGATGCTTGACTTGAGCGTAAATCCTGATTTCGGGCAGGTTGAGGCTGACCCTTCTGAGGTTAATCTTACTGCATATGAAACATTTTTCCAGGAAAAGAGGCAATTCTTTATCGAAGGAAGAAATATCTTAAATATGCCCATTGGAATTGGTGATGGTGACCTGGCAGGACAGAACCTTTTCTACTCGCGGAGGATCGGACGTGCTCCTCATTACTATAATGACTTATATGATGGTGAATATTCCAAAAGACCTGATAATACGAAGATTCTTACTGCAGCAAAAATTAGTGGAAAAACTGCCAATGGATGGTCTCTTGGTGTTCTTGATTGTGTTACTGCAAATGAGTATGAATTAATATCTGATGGTTCCAGTGAACGCCGTGAAATTATCGAGCCATTGACCCATTATTTTGTTGGTAGAGTACAGAAGGACATGAATAAGGGAAACACTGTTATTGGTGGCATGGTGACTTCCACAAATCGTAAACTTTCAGACTTAAGATTTAATTACCTGCCGGCCAATGCATATTCAGGAGGAATTGATTTCTCTCAGTTTCTTTTTAACAGAAAATATATGCTTGATGTGAAGCTTTTTGGAAGCCACGTCACTGGTTCAAAAGAGGCAATTACTGAATTACAGGAAAGCCCGGCACGTTATTATCAGCGTCCGGATGCTACTCACCTTACCCTCGACACCAATAGAAAAACTCTATCCGGTCATGGTGGTCGTATTCATCTTGCAAAAGTTAGTGGTAACCTTCATGGGGGTGTATTCGCTACATGGAATTCTCCGGGTTTGGATATTAATGACATTGGATATATGCGGACTACTGATGAGAAAATGGTTATCAGCTGGTTGCAGTATAACATTTGGGAACCCTTCTGGTTTTTTAGAAATATCAGGTTTAATGTCTCTGATTGGTTTGGATGGAACTTTGGAAACAAATATGTTGATGGTGGAATGAGTGCCAATTTTCATGCTCAGCTGAAAAACCTTTGGTATATTAGTTATGGCGGTAATCTCAATACTCAGTCTTATAGCACTCACTTATTACGTGGCGGACCGGCAATATATACTCCCGGAAGAAGAAGTCACTGGTTATGGATGAGCTCAAATCCCCAAAAAAAATTAAGAATCACGTTTAATGCATCTTCCGGTGGTGAGTTTGGTAAAACAATGACCTATTTCAATGTAAATAGTAGCATTACCTGGAAGCCTATTGATAATTTTAATATCTCTGTTATTCCTTCATTTAATCATATTGAAAGATCGCTTCAATATGTAACTACTGAAACTTTTGATGAAGAGGATCGCTTTATCTTTGGTGCTATAAATCAAAATATTATGCGTCTCTCGGTTAGAATGAACCTGACACTTTCTCCTGAGGTTACTTTACAATACTGGGGACAGCCTTTCTTTGCAACGGGAGCCTACAGTGAGTTTAAGCAGATAACAGATCCGTTGAATACAGAATATTCGAATCGTTTTTCTCTGTATGATGATAATCAGATTGCATATAATTCCGCTGAAGAGTATTTTAATATTGATGAGAACAGGGATGGTACCATTGATTATTCATTTGAAAAACCTGATTTTAATCTTCGTGAGTTTTTGTCAAACTTTGTTTTCCGTTGGGAATATCGCCCCGGATCAACTGTTTTCCTGGTTTGGAGTCAAAGCCGCGATTGCTATGATACATTTGGAGAGTTATCAATAAATGAAGACCTGCCGGTACTTCTTGACGAAAAACCGTATAATGTATTTTTAGTAAAATTCAGTTATAGAATAGGAGTGAATTAAAAAAAATGGCTGCCAAATCAGTGGCAGCCATTTTCATATTTAGAATTTGACAGAGTCAAAAATCTTTAATAGCTCTGTTTTTGATAGCTCACTCGTTGCAATAATTGAAATCAAAGTATTGTACTTTGAATATTCTGCAACCACACCCGTCATTGTTACTCCTTCTTCTGTTGTATTAATGAGATACATTTGCCGTCCATTGTGTTTGAACTCATCAACCACATCACTTTTGTCGTCGAAATCTGCATCTTCCATTGAAGTGGCAATGATAGTCAAAGCCTGAGTCATCGTCTTCATAAATACGGCCATGTATTGCTCGCCTTCAAAATTCATCACTGAAGTACGGTTGTAACCTTCAATTGAAATGTCCTGCACTGCTTTTTGGAAAACCTCATACGGCATCTCTACCTGATGAGATTCTTCCTCTTCATATTCTTCTTCAACTTCTTCTTCATACTCTCCGTAATATGCATTCATTTGCTGGGTGAGGTCTTCAACATCAAAACCTTCAGGGACTTTAAGTTTTGATGCAGGGAACTTTATGTTTTCTTCGAATTTTATGGCCTCTTCATTGTTTTTAACGCCAAGAACTTTTGTCTCAGATTTTAGTGTTATGCCCTTGTAAATCCATGCTTTGGATCCAAGCATAGACATTATTTCGCATTTTTTACCAAGGATTGTTTCTTCACCTATTATTTCACCTCCAAGGCTATTCATTATATCATTCGCAAACTCCTCTTGCTGCTCTTTGGTCATACTTTCTGCAAAATCTTTTCCATCCTGGTAATATGGATTATTTGATTTGTAGGCAGTACCCTCAATAAAGTCAACAGTAATACTTTCCGCACCATTCATAATGATTAGCGTATGTTCTTCGGTTACGCTTTTCATTCCAAACATTTTCACCGTTGTAGTGGTTTGTTTTTCCTCCACCCAGGTGTCACCATAGTTGTCAAACCAAATCGATCTGGTTCCCTCAGCGTTTCCGGTTAACTTGTACTCAACATGACCTGATTTAACAGCGTACCGGTTGGCTTTGTTGTCTTGTGCTTTCGCGCTGATATTCAGTAGTATCAGTGCCATTAATGAAAACAGGAGTTGTTTTTTCATATTTTTCTTTGGTTAGGTTGAAATATTTTTTTGCAAATATAAAGAAAACTGCCTGATGATTGAGTCATCAGGCAGCCCGAATGTGTGATGTGAAATGTAAATGGAGTATTACACTGGTCTATACGCTAAAGATAATCACAGGGTTTCGCTGAATCAAGTAAATTCCTGGTTTTTTATAAAAAATACGTAATACTACCTATAAAAACACCTGTTTTTCGTATATTTACATATGTTGATATACTATTTTTTTTAAACTACTTGCATAAATGAATTTTTATTCATTTATTTGTGGCATGAGATCAAGAGATTACGGAAAAATAGATCTGATTTATACGGCAACACTAAAACTAATCGAAAAGGATGGTATTGCCGGTCTTACTATGGCAAAAATAGCAAAAGAATCAATGCTTGCTACCGGAACCATATACATCTATTTTAAAAACAAGGAAGATCTTATCAACGAATTGTACCGTAAACTTGAAAAGGAATCGGTAAGCCGCTTTTTAAAAGGGTATTCACAGGATATGGGCTTTAGGGATTCCTTAAAGCTTGTTTGGATGAATTATCTCAATCACCGAATCGATTATCATTCGGAGAGTATTTTTCTTGAACAGTATTATAGGTCACCATATATCACCGATAGTCATAAAAGTATTGCAGAATCGATGAAAACTCCTGTCTATGCAATTATTCAGAAAGGCATTGATGAGGGTTTTGTTGTTGATGATGTTGATGTTGAGATGCTTTTCCTGGCTATGCTCGGGTTTATTCGTGAACTGGCTGATGAGCATGTTGATGGTGTTTATGTCGTTGATAATGATAAGATTGAACAGGCATTTAACCTGAGTTGGAAAATGCTTCAGAAATAATTTTTTTTGATTTTAAAATGAATATTTCTTCACTTAAGAACTGTTTATTATGAATATTCCTGTATGGCAGTATCTGGTTTCAATGTCGGTGTACATTGTTCTTTTACTCCTTATTGTGGAGTTTATGCGTAAAAACTACAAGTTTGCCGCAATTTTCTGGTTAATCGCTCTGTTAACATTCCCACTTTGGGATAATCAGCTTGATGGTTGGTTTCGCTGGGCGAAAACATTCTCAGTATTGGTTCCCACAGCTGTGATTGTTGGCCTGGGTCGTATAGCCCAATATGAAAAGCGTGAAGGATGGTGGAATTTTTTCCGCAAAGATTGGGTCTTATGGTCACTTTATGGTGTGCTGATGCTTAATATTCTCGAAGCATCCTTTAAGGATCTGGCCCTTGGGAATTATTTTAACGCAATTTCCGGATTTATTCTTTGTGTAACAATCCCGTTGTTTAAGAAACGTGGCAGCACAAAACGTGGCTGGGCAATCGGCAAAGAAAAACCGGGAGACCTTTTGGTTTACACTAACCCAATGTGGAACTTTCTTTATACCACATGGAATATTGCTTTTGTTTATGCCGAAAACCCCGGTTTTGCAGCCAGTTCTTTGTGTATTCTTCTCGCAGCCGAGCTTTATCCGGTTATTAAGAAGCGTCCCGAGCTATATGTTACTGCTCGTGTGTATACTCTTGCTACTCATATTCTTATTCGTGCCACTTACGATATCTTTACACCAATAATGGACTCCTCCTCCTTTGGAAATGAAAAGGTGGTTTATTGGTGGGGAATCATCAACTTTGCTATGCATGTGCCTTTCCTTTTCTGGTTTATAATAACAGAACGCAAGCGGAAAAAGAATGCAAAACTGCCCGAATAAATGGCTTTCACTTCTTTACAGATAAATGATAAAAAGTCTGCAGACAAAATATTATACCTGCAGACTTTTCTGTTCATGCTTTTTTAAATTGTTTCCGCAAATAGTGCTGAAAATTGTCTTTGTGCATTATTGAAGAACTCTTTGTACTCAATATCTTCTCTTCTGTGAAGATAGAATACCAGCATTCCTGTGGTCAGATATTTGAGCTGTCGGGCAAGCTCCTGTCTCTTATCCTCCGACAACAATCCTCTTTGTATTACCAGTTCCCAGTCCTCTTCACATAAGCGGTCAAGAAATGTATTAATCCTGGCAACTGTTGGTTGCCGGGTTGCAAGATCAGTTGGTTTTTCAATGAAGAATAGTTCGAAAATACCGGGGTACTCAACAAAATATTTCATGTACGCAATTGAAATTGCTCTTATTTTCCTAATACCCGGTGCTTCTTCACTTGTCATTTTTGATACATACTCACTGCACTCTTCCTGAAAATCACATACACATTCAAATACCAGATCTTTAACATCTTTAAAATAGTTGTACAATGTGGCATAACTGTAACCTGCCTCTCTGGCAATGTTTCTTACACTTATTGCCTTTAACCCTTCACCTTTTAGAATGGTTCTCGTAGCATCAATGAAGTACCCTCTCATTCGCTGCTCCTGAATTTCATTTTTAGTCATATGAATACTGTTTAAATTATTAACACTGCAAATATAATTAACATTGTTAATATTTTAAGCAAATCTATATAAAAAAATGAAATAAAAATTAATTAGCTGTATGTGAGTGTGTTATTTGTTTGTATTTATCCAGAAACCAAATAATCCAATGTAATGTTCCTCTTCAAGCATCTCTTTTGTTGTGACTTCTGCAAATAGGGTTTTATCAGTGTAGGTTTTTGTGATATTTGCCTGGATGTTGATTCCCGACTTAAGCGCTTTATTTAGCAGCCCCTCAATGTCATCCTGGTCGTTTTTATTCTCAATATCATATTTTTTAGCCAGAAAACGTTCAAAGCTCTCTTCATCAGGTTTTGTAACTACCATCAGGATTAATATTGCTGCAAGACCAAGGGCCAGTTTAACACTGTTTTTCATCAGACTTATTTTTTTGGATTTGTGCAAAGATACGTTTTTGTTTTGCTTTATTCCGCTATTCTTAGCACATAGATTTGAGTAGGAGTATGGTCATGATTTCCAAAATTATTATCCGTTACAAGAATAAGGAACCTGCCATCATGGCTAAAGCAGGCTGCTTCAATATTCCCGGGCTTAGCAGTAGTATTTCCGATTTTTATTTGCTTTGCGAATTCGAAAACCTGCTGCGGCCGGAATAATTCTGTGATATTGTGCAGGTTAACAGGGATGTCGCCCAAATGTAGTGTTTTGTTAATATTCACGGCATAAATACCAACTATATTCCTGTCTTCTTTCTTCAGATAATCCCGCTCTATAATCCAGATAATACTGTCGTTTACAGTTAGTATTTCACTAATTCCGTTTCCTGAACTTTTTCGTTGCAAGGGATATCCAAAAGTAGTAATGATATTAGCTTTGTTATTATCTGCAAAAAATTGAAAAACAGGACATACAGGACTTACTACAGTGCCTTCCGGAATTTTGTTTTTAAATTCGGGAGGGCGTTCAATTGCGGCATATAGGAACTCGCCATCCGGCGAAAAACAGATCCCTTCAATGCCGCTGTTAAATTTCATCTCTTTAGTTAAACTTCTCAATCCCTTTATCTTTTTAACCGAATTATTGGGCATAAACTGATATACGTTTGTAGATCTGTCACCTTCATTGGAGATGTATATACTATTATTCAGCGGATGGATTCTGATACTTTCGCCTTCAAGGTTCATAACCGGAATTTCCTGAAACCTTTTGAAAGATACTTCATTGCCGGTGTCAAACTTTATGAATACAGTGAAGATACCACTTTTCGGTGATGGTTTATCCATGATAAGATAGAACTCTCCGTTTTCGGGAGCCGGCTCAATTCCTGAGATTCCTCCGATTCTAATTGAATCTCTGTTATTTATATATACTGCATTATCAGGAATTTCAAAGTAATAGCTTTTTTCCGGAGCGTAAAAAGATTGCGCCATTACCTGAGCACAAAGAACAGATAAAACTGCAAGAATGTATGTTGGTTTCATTACTGGTTTTCTTTCAAAAGGTGCTTGTTGATAACTTCAAATAGTTTGGCGATTTCAATAGGTTTAGAGATATAGTCATCACATCCTGCCTCAAGAGCTTTTACTCTATCCGATTCCATGGCATAAGCTGTTTGGGCGATTACCGGCAGGTTAGGTTTTATTTTTTTTATCTCCTTTGTTGCCAAATAACCATCTTTTACAGGAAGTTTAATATCCATCAGAACGAGATCGACAGGGTTTTCTTTCACAGATAATACTGCATCTTCACCGTTGGAAGCATGAAATATTTCAGTTTTGGGACTTTGAAGGATCTCTTTTAGAAACTCAAAGTTTTCCTCTACATCTTCTACGATAAGGATTTTTGCTTTCGGGATAATATTGTTGATCTTTGGTATGCTTGCATTAGCTGGAGGAATGTCTGAATTTTTATTATAAGGCAGTGTGAAACTGAAGGTGCTGCCTTCTCCCGGTATTGACATGACAGATATTTCACCTTCCATAAGTTCAATATATGCTTTACAGATGGATAATCCCAGACCTGTTCCCGAGTGACCGGGATCAGTAAATTTTCCTGCCTGGATAAACCGGTCGAAAACAGCTTTTTGTTTTTCTTCTGGTATGCCTTTTCCTGTATCCTTGACCGAAAACCGGATATTATTTTCTTCTATTTGATAACCAATTGTTATTGTTCCTTTCGAAGTAAACTTTATTGCATTATCTGTGAGGTTCGATAAAATCTGTCTTAGTTTATAGTTATCTATCCAAAGCTGATCATCCGGCTCTGCAAGTTGTTTTTGTAATTAAATTTTAATGCCTTTGCTTTCAGCTTTTTTCTTAAAGGATTCGGAAATAAATTCAAGGGTTTCATTAACTGAAGCATTGCTATAATGTAGCTCCACAGATCCTGCCTCAATTCTGGAAATATCAAGAATGTTATTTACAATTGCCAACAACTGGTTTCCGCTTGAACATATAACATCCAGATATTTTTCGTGCTGATCTTCACTGATACTTTTATTTTTCAGCAACTCTGAGAATCCCAGAATACCATTCATGGGTGTTCTGATTTCATGCGACATATTCGCTAAAAACGACGATTTAAGTTTGTCGGCTTCTTCTGCACGGTTTAATGCATTGGTAAGAAGCTCATTTGTTTGCCTGAGCTCTTCATTGGCAGACTCCATTTCTTCGTTGGTTTGGCCCAATTCATCATTCAGTAGTTCATATTCCTTGTTAACTTCCAGGAGTTTTTCTTTTCCCTGCTGAAGTTCTGCAGTTCTTAAAGCAACTTCATCTTCCAGCTTCTTATTAAAATTCTGAAGTTCTATTCCGGCAAGCCTTGCCCTTGTGTAGGCATCTTCCAGTTCCTTCACCGAGAAATCAAGAATAACTTCTTCCGCAAGGTTTGTCGTGATTAATGGTTGTTTTTCGGATTGATCCTTAATTAGGTCAGCAATCCTTGTTGAAATAGAATTTATGGGGACAGAAATACTGTTGGATAATCTGCTCGCAATAAAAACTGATAGCAGAAGTACCAGCAAAATTATTCCGGCAATAAGGTATAAACTGT
>PKSY01000256.1 GCA_002869405.1 Marinilabiliales bacterium | reverse complement strand
TTGCTAAGCATCTTCAAGATGCTAAGCAACTACTGATAAATAATGTTTTTTTGATGCCGAGCCGCGATGAATCGCTGCATCTCCGGGTATACCACCCGACACCCGACAACTCCAGACCCGACAGGAGAAAAATACCTGTCGGGTCATTCCAACCCGACAACCGACAACCGACAACCGACAACCGACTACTCCTCCCAACCATACAACATCGCAATCTCCTCCGCCCAAATCTCATCGTTTGGGGTCTCAAGGATAATGGGAATATTGTCGAACCGCGGGTCTTTCATCATACGTACAAAGGCTTCAGGTCCGATGGTTCCTTTGCCGATGCTTTCATGTCGGTCCACGTGGCTGCCCATAGGTTTTTTGGCGTCATTAAGATGTATTCCCATAAGGTATTTTGCGCCGATGATTTCATCAAACTGACGCCAGGTTTCAGCATATCCTTCCGGTGTCAGTAAATCGTATCCTGCTGCCCATGCATGACAGGTATCAATACAAACACCTACTCTTGATTTATCATCCACCTGATCGATAATCGCGGCAATATGAACGAAATCAAAACCAAGGTTTGTGCCCTGACCGGCTGTGTTTTCAATTACAGCTGTTACACCTGCAGAGTTTTCCAATGCAATATTTATGGATTCGGCAATTCTTGTCAGGCACTCATCAGCTTCAATACGATTCAGGTGACTTCCGGGGTGGAAATTCAATCGGTTCAATCCAAGCTGCTCACAACGTTGCATCTCATCCACAAATGCCTCTCTCGATTTTGCCAGTCCTTCCTTATCGGGATGCCCGAGGTTGATCAGATAGCTGTCGTGGGGAAGAATATGGTCGGGAGAATATCCGAATTTCTCACAATTTCTTTTAAAAGCATCAATGGTTTTTTTGTCCAGTGCTTTTGCCCTCCACTGTCGTTGGTTTTTTGTAAAAAGCGCAAAGGCTTTTGCCCCGATATTATGGGCATTTTCCGGTGCATTCTGCACACCTCCCGCTGCTGATACATGTGCTCCGATATATTTTTTCATTTAATATTCGTTATTCAATATTTAATATTCGATATTTATGCTACTTCGTTAATCCCCTGACTACCTCCGCCGCGCAAAACAGCCCGAAGATCGCCGGCATATAGGATATTGTGCCGCGAACAGACTTCTGATTTTCGGCATCTTCAACATGCATCATGGCGTTTTCGTCGGGTTTTTCATGTGAAAATACTACCTTAAAACCTGTTCTGACACCCAGACGATGCAGTCGCTTTCGGAAATAGAACGCCAGTTTGTCATTATATGAATCTTTCACATCACTAATGGTGACTTTTGTGGGATCTGTTCTTCCTCCGGCGCCCATAGAGCAAACGATGGGAATATTACGTTTGAGCGTATGAAGTGTAAGAAAGACCTTTGGTGCAAGGGTATCAATCGCATCCACCACGTAATCATATGAAGCCATGTCAAGCACCTCAATCATCCTTTCATCTTTGAGATATTCATGTAGTGCGGTGATCTCAATTTCAGGATTAATATCTTTTATCCGCGCTTCCAATAAAGCCGCTTTTGACTTGCCCACAGTAGATGTCATAGCAGGAAGCTGCCGGTTGATATTGGTAACATTTACATTATCGCCATCAACTATGGTTAATTTTCCAACCCCTGCCCGTGCCAATGATTCGGCCGCATAAGCACCCACACCGCCAAGTCCGACCACCAACACATGTGAATGCGTCAACTTTTCGATTTTCTCTTTCCCTAACAATAATTCAGTACGGTCAGTCCAATGTTCCATGTTTTGTGTCCCCCCTAAATCCCCCCTGAGGGGGGACTTTCGCTCTTTCCGAGGTTTTGTTTATTCCGGAGAGGCGCGATTCATCGCGTCTCGGTTAATGTCCCCGGGCCTTATTTTTTCCTGGCCACGATGAATCGATGGCTTTTTAATTCCCCGAGCCACGATTAATCGATGGCTCTCCGTTTTAATCTTTTATAATATATGTAGCTATTATGGCAGTAAATCCTGCAACTAAAAATGTAAGAATTTTTGCGGTGAAATATTTCTCCATGCCGGTGCTGATCCAGATTATGGTAAATGCCATTCCTACTATTATGGTTGCTATAACAGCCTTGCCGTGATATTTCTTCCAAAACAGTGTAAAGAGAATCACAATGGAAAATGTTCCGCCGATACCGGCCCATACATAACCTACCAGTGTGTGAATAAGGCTTGTAAAGGAAGAGAAATATGCCAGCGATAAAGCAATTAATGCAACGCCAAGTGTGAGCATCCGTGATAACAATAGGGAACCTTTCCTTGAGAGTTTCTTTTTTAGGTTGGGCTGAATAAGATTCTCTGATAATTCAGTGGATGACAGAATAAGAAGACTGTCGGCCGTAGAGATCATTGCTGCGATAGCTCCTGTGATTAGAATTGCTGCAATGGCAGGAGGGAAGATTTCAAGAATGACCGATGGCATCACAAATTCTCTGTCAGCAAGTCCTGTGGGTCCGAAAATTGCAATTCCGAGCCATCCGATACACAGTGCACCAACATAAGCTACCAGCGTCCATACAATACCAATGTTTCGGGCCATTTTTGCCTGTCGTGCATCTTTAATTGCCATAAATCGCATGGATAACTGAGGCTGACCGCCGAGGTAACCGAAAAACCAGCTGAATCCGCCAACGATAACTATCCCGGCGCCAAAACCGCCCGCAGCTCCCGTAAGGCTGGTGTATGAGTCTCCGGCACGCGAAAGTGCTTCAGGAATAGAAGATGCAAAAAGCTCCGGATGATTTCCGAGATAGATAATCCCGGCAATGGGGCCGGCGACAAGTGTAATGATCATGATAATGGCCTGAATCACATCTGTATAGACAACACTTCTAAAGCCTCCATATATAGTATAGGGTATTATTATCGCTGCCGTGATTAGCATGCCTGTTTTTGGTTCCAGGTCGAACATGGTATGCAGGGCTTTTCCGCCACCTAAAAATTGTGCTCCTACGTAAAAGAAAAAGAAAAATACGATCGTCGCAGAGCTGATAATGCGGATCCATTTTTGCTGGTTGCTGTGCCGCTTGGCGATATAATCAGTAAAGGTATCGGCTTCATAGTGTTGTGCTTCCTTTTGCAGACGCCACGAAAGTGCTGCCCAGGCGGTGATAATTCCTGCCACACAACCTATGGCAGTCCATAATTCGAGAACTCCTGTTGCATATGCTGCTCCCGGAAGCCCCAGTAATGCCCATGAGGATTCGCCCGTCGCTCGCTCTGATAAGGCTGCTGCCCAGCCCGGTAGTCCGCGACCTGCAATACTAAAATCCGAGCCTGATTTAACTTTCCTTCCCTGATACACGCCCCAACCTATCAGAAGGGTCATGTATGAGATCATTACGATAAGAATTTGGTGTGTGTTAGCCATAAGACTCTATTTACGCTTTTGGTTTTTTGGTTTTTTTCTGAATCTGAACAGATCTCCAAAATTATCAAATTCTGTAAAATATGAAACACCAACACCTTGTGTGTATGCTGAAGCACTGTTGAGCACATCCTGCTCATTGGATTTGTTGAAGGCTTTTAATCGTAAGCGGCCGTCCTTGGTCATCTTAACTTCAACATTCACATCACCAACAATATTACTGGCATTCTCTGTATTGTCAGTACCCAAAACACCAATATTTCCGTCGATGATTACGCGGTCGTTGAAAAGCTGAGTACGCAGTGCGACCTCAACCTCTTCCTGTGTAATCTCATCTCCGGGTCTGTAATTAATACCCACATCAAAGTCTTTGCTGATTTGAGAAAGCCAGTTGCTGAGCTGGTTAGTCAAAATGTCAAATGAGGTTGCTCCCAATCCACTGGTAAGTGCTGAGTTTGGATTTGAGAATGTAAAGGAGTTCAATACCAGTAATGATAACATCTGCTGCGTCATTACAGTATTGTTTGTTGTATCGATAGTGCTAAATACCAGGTCTTTAATTTGTTCGTCGGCATCAGGCATTTCAATTTTGAAATCAATAATCGGATTGGCAACAGGACCGCTTAATCCCAGCACACACTGCACGGGGACTCTTCTGCTGCTAAGCGTTGTATCAGCTGTAGGTAATCCATTCAACCCGGCCCGCAGATGATATACAGCCTGCACATTGAGTTCTGCATCCATAGGATCACCGGACAGCTTTATTGTACCTCCGGAGCGAATGTCGAAGGATCGCCTGATTACATTCTGTAGCGTAAACAGGAAGGTTCCGCTGGCGATTTCATAATCTCCGAAGATCTCATAATTATTCTGCTCATCCATCCTAAAACGAATGTCTCCATAGCCGTTAACATCCATGTTTCCCATATTATCAGGCAGATAAATCCTCATGTCAGTATTTGGATCCACCTGAATCCTGGTGTCGATGTTGATACCGCTTCCTGACGAGGTGGGAAGAACCAGATCCTTAACCAACGTATCATAGGGATTTACAAAAGTGATAAAGTCATTACTGCTAACATCCACACTATAGGTAACCGGAACATGGACATTTGTCCCGTCGGTAGTACTGATATTTGCTGTTAGGTATAGCTGATCAAGAAGCCCTTTTAATTTCAGGTTTCCACTGGAATAGATATCGCCGTAGAAACTGGTGTTATCCATACTGGTAGTATGTAACACATTTACCTTGTTAAAGTTGAGGTCAAGGTCGAGCGCAAAATCATCAAAATAATTATGTGTCAACCCTCCGTTTACTGTGAGTAGGTTTGCCCTGGAATCATTGATAACAAAATTCTTAAATACAATGGCATTCTTCATGAAATGTATCTCATCTGCAAAAGTATAATCCACCTTCGTATAGTCAATACGCATACCGGTTCTGAAAAAGGCAAGCTTACCTGTGATTACCGGTTTATCAGGAGTTCCAAAGGCATGTAATTTTCCCGACATCCTGCCGGAAAGTGAATGAGCCACACCATCGAGCCATGGTTTTGCAGCCTCAACATTAAAGTTTTTTGTGCCAATGTCGAAGTCAAAATACCCGGTACTGGTAGGGGAGTAGTACCCGTGAATGTACAGCGTAGTGTCAGAACCAATATTCCCGGTATAAATTAAATCGGCATTTACATCGAGGTGATTCTTCTCGTTGTTCCAGCTTGTGACGGCAAGCATATCACCCATCTTTTCATTGTTCATTGTAAAATCAGTGATTTCAAGGTTGCCAATGAAAAATGGTGTGTCATATATTCCCGTAACATCAGCCTTACCGTCCAGAAGGCCGTCAAATCGAATCTCTTCAGGGAGAAAGATATCCAACACCTGAAGATTCATATTTGAAAATCTGGCTTTCAGAGTATCCGCCGGATCCGAAGAGATCGCACCGTCGACAATAAACCCCTGACTCTGACTATAAACCCCTATGTTTCTGAACTGATACTTTTTATCTTCAAGGTGGATATTGTTATCCGCATAGAACCGCCAGATGCTATCATTGAATTTCAGGTAGTTTTCATTCAAACCTATATTTATGGCCGGAAAATCAGACAGTGATACATAAGCATTCAGGAAACCCTTATCACGGTTTCGTTTTGTGAAATCATCATATTCTGCATAGAAATGAACAGTATCGTCACTGGCAATGGATGAAAGAATAAAGTTCTGGATGACTATTCCCGTAGAGTCACTCTCGGTGGGTTCCATTAAAACTATTTCACGAATCCTCAGGTTGATATCTCCGCGCAAGGAGTCGATTTCAGATTCAATTTCTGCATTATCCAGCGAAATACCTCCCATCTCAACCATGTCAGCCCTGAATGAAAAAGATGCTCCCTGAGTGTTACCATTGTATTCAAGCCTGGCAATGGCTTCAGGTGCTAATGATAATGAAGGTATAAAAAGGTTTGTCAGCTCCTTTGTCTCCTTGAACTTTATATTCGCAATAAAATCTTCCGAACTCCATAAATAGGTCTCATCAACAGTTTCTTTTTGGAGAATCTCCGGGGCAATATTCTGTATATACTGCTCAAATGTTGAGACAAACTTTTCATAAGGAATACTGCTGGTAGCGAAAAGGTCAAAAATATCAGATTCTATTGTAAGCACTTTATGCAACTTATCAAGGCTGTCGGTTGTGCTTTTATGATTAAGGAATAACTCACGAACAAAAAGGCTGTCTGTATGTAACTTGTATTTTGTGTCAAAAGCCCTCAGTGTACCATTAATTTCATCGGGTTTATATCCGTAAGCATCTGCATATAAGGTAGTAGAGATAATTGCAGGGTGAGTGCTGTCGAGAAGATGTAATCTGTATAAGTCTGCATCTTTAACTTTTACCTCTACATTGGTATAAGGTATCTTATCCCGGAGATTCACCGTTCCGGTAATATCCAGCATGGCCAGCTCATCATTAATAACCACATTTCCGCTTGCTTTCATCCTGTCAAACCCGGCATTTATAACGATACTGTTAAACTGATTATCTCTAAACCACAAGGAATCCACCGAGCCATTTAACTCTGCAGTCATATTCTTCGGGTTAGTTCCGGTTCCGTGAATATCCATGTTGATATCGAGTGATCCGATAGTACTTTGTTGCTGCGACAAAATACCTGCTTCAATATCAGTACCTTTAATAATGCCGTCGTATTCAATTTTGCCGGATTTCTTACTCTGCGAAAGCTTAATATCGGTACTTAGTTTTCCCAGGTTTGTCTCAAGGTTTGCTTCAGCGACAAAATTCTTTATATATCCTGTAAAAAATCCGAATACGGAAATATGAGATAGCGAATCCAGGTTTTCGAGAAGTGTGACAAATAGTGCAGAATCCTTTGAAGGTAAATGAAATGAAGTAATTTCCTCAGGTGTGGTATATAATGATCGGATATTAATATCAAAAAATGTCTTCTCGATATCCGGCAGCCCCCGCATTTTAAAATCAGTGAGAAGTCGTGTGGAATTGCCGCTGACTATCTCCAGACCGGTTGCCCTCAGATTGCTGACCGGTCCTGAGATATTTCCGCTCATCCACACAAGATCGCTCATTCCTTCAAGGTCAGGAACAAAGTAGACCAGGTCATCAAGTGAAAGGCGTGAGAGGCTAAACTGCCCGTCCATATTTACCTCATTGATAAAATCAGCAAAAGCCTGCATGTTTTCATATCTGAGATTGTATGAAAAGTCCAGGTGAGAATAAGGTGTTTTTAGTTTTATCCCGTTGAGCCCTATCTGCTGATCAGAATAAGTAAAGTCACCGGATAAAGATGATAAAGTAAAGCCGCTGCCTTCATGAAATTCAATGTGTTTAATCTGAGCTTT
This sequence comes from Marinilabiliales bacterium, assembly GCA_002869405.1. GTDB lineage: Bacteria > Bacteroidota > Bacteroidia > Bacteroidales > BM520 > BM520. The sequence goes on along the minus strand of PKSY01000256.1, from coordinate 5,985 downwards.
TATTAAGGTGTCATTTATCGACAGGTTTTTTATTTCTCCGTGCAGGTTATTAATCACATTATGATTCCAGTCGATACCAATTGGTGCAGGTTTTTCATTGAAATTTCTGTTTTCAAAATGCACATCTTTAAGCGAGATTCTGCTGATGGCAATAGTCCAGGGCTTTGCCTCACTCCGGGTTGGAGTTGTGTCCGGATCCGAAAGTTGGGAAAGTAATGCATTAAGATTTGAAACTGAATCTCCGGGCGCAATATGGATGTTGAAGATAAGACTGTCGACAGAAACCGCTGCAATACGAATTTTCTGTGTTTTTCTTCGAAGATGAAACCTTGTTATCTTTAATTCTTTAACATCGGTAATCGGCTTGTCTTCGGTATCATGAATCTTTAATTCATCCACAATGATAGTCAACCCGGGAGTAATGGTAACCCTTTCAATGGAGATGTTTGTATTAAGCCGTTTACTAAGGATTTTTGCAGATATGGAGGCCAGTCCTGACTGTACTGAGGGCAGCGACAGCAGGGAAAAGAGAAACACCAGGACCAATAATCCATATGCTAAGGTGTTTAAAACTACTTTCCAACCTCTTTTTTTAATATTTTTGTCCTCCTGATCCTATTAATGGTTGATAATTTTTTATGAAGATAAATATTTTAGGTATAGAATCCTCATGTGATGACACTTCTGCCGCAGTAATTAGCGATAAAACAATATTATCAAATGTTATTGCTTCACAAAAAGTACATGAAAGTTATGGAGGTGTTGTTCCGGAGCTTGCTTCGCGGGCGCACCAACAAAACATTATTCCTGTAATCCATGAAGCCTTAAAAAGAGCAAATTTAAGCAAAAATCAGTTACATGCCGTTGCTTATACGCGTGGTCCCGGTCTTCTTGGTTCTCTGTTGGTGGGAACTTCATTCGCTAAGTCGTTTGCAATGGGTCTCGGGATTCCGCTTATCGATGTAGATCATATGGATGCTCATATCCTGGCTCACTTTGCTGCGCTGCCTGATCAGCCTTACGACCCGCCGGAATTTCCCTTTCTGTGTCTTACCGTCTCAGGTGGCCATACGCAAATCGTCAGGGTTGACAGCCCGTTTGAAATGACAATCCTGGGACGCACCATCGATGATGCTGCGGGCGAAGCTTTCGATAAAGCAGCGAAAATTATGGGACTGCCTTATCCCGGCGGACCGATAATCGACAGGCTTGCAAAAGAGGGTAACCCTGAAGCTTTTAAATTTCCGCATCCGCAAATCCCCGATTTCGATTACAGCTTCTCGGGGTTGAAAACATCTTTTCTTTACTTTTTGCGTGATGAACTGAAAAAGGATGATGATTTTATCGAAAAGAATAAAAACGACCTCTGCGCATCAATCCAGAAAACAATAATTGATATTTTGTTAAAGAAATTTCTGAAAGCTGCACATAAAACCGGTATCAAAACAATTGCCATTGCCGGTGGTGTTAGCGCAAACTCGGAATTGCAAAAACAGATGAGAGCAGCAGGCGAAAAACATAACCTTAAAGTTCATATTCCTAAATTTGAATTTACTACCGATAATGCCGCTATGATTGCCATTACCGGGTACTTTAAATATATTAACAATGAATTCTCCGATATGGAGAAGACACCGTATTCAAGAAGTAACTCTAAATAAATATTATTATGAAAATGAAATCCTTTTTGATTGTTCTTCTGGCTGTTCTTAGCTTGTCTGTAGCAGCACAGAAAAGAGCAATGACTCCTGAAGACCTCTGGAAACTGGGTCGTGTCAGCGATGTTCAACTTAGCCCCAACGGGAAAACAATCCTTTACGGCGTAACAAAATATGATCTACAGGCGAATTCCGGAAACCGCGACCTCTTTACAATTCCGGTAAAAGGCGGAGCTCCGGAGCTTATTACCTCTTTCAACGGAAGTGAATACAACGGCGTATGGCGCCCCGACGGAAAGAAAATCGCCTTTATTTCTGCAAAAAACGGATCCCCGCAAATCTGGGAATCTTCTGTCGATGGTAAACTGAAGCGAATCATCTCTGATGAAAAAGAGGGCATAGTAGGATTTAGCTACTCACCCGATGGAGATAAAATTTTAATGGTGAAGGCTGTGAAACTTGAGCGCACTCCTCAGGAAATATATTCAGATATGCCAGAAAATACTGCAATGATTTTTGATGACCTTATGTATCGTCATTGGGATTCATGGCACGATTATAAGTACAATCACATCTTTGTTGCGGATTATAAAGATGGCGAAATCTCAAATGTTAAGGATATTATGCCTTCCGAGCATTACGACAGCCCCGGAAACCCATGGGGTGGAATGGAACAGATCTCATGGAGTAACGATGGGAAATATATCGCTTATACCTGTAAGAAACTTAAAGGTAAAGATTATGCGCTGAGCACAAATACAGATATCTATCTCTATAATGTGGAAACCGGAAGCACCCGAAATATTAGTGCTCCCAACAAAGGCTATGATCAGGATCCTGTTTTTTCTCCCGATAATGAAAAAATCGTTTGGCGAAGCATGAAAACTCCCGGTTTTGAAGCTGATAAAGACAGAATATTTGTATATGATATGGCTTCCCGTCAGATCACAGACTATAGTGAAGGTTTCGACCAAAGTTCTTCTCACTTTGTGTGGGGTAAGAAAAGTGACGAGCTCTTTTTTATCTCCGGATATCATGCCACATATCAGGTTTACAAACTTGATCTTGAAACAAAGGAGATTAGTGCAATTACTGAAGGCCGCCATAATTATCAGGAAATCTGTTACGGAGGAAAATTTCTGGTGGGAACAAAAATGGCCATGGATATGCCCACAGAGGTTTTCAAAATCGATGCGAAGAAAGGCAAAGAGACCCAGATAACAGAAACAAACAAATATATCCTGAAGGATATTGAAATGGGAAAAGTTGAAGAACGTTGGGTGGAAACTACCGATGGTAAGCAGATGCTTGTTTGGGTTATCTATTCTCCGGCATTCAATAAAGACAAGAAATATCCTGCGCTGCTTTATTGTCAGGGCGGACCTCAGAGCGCTGTGAGCCAGTTCTGGTCGTATCGCTGGAACTTCCAGATGATGGCGGCAAATAATTGTATCGTTGTTGCTCCTAACCGCCGTGGTTTACCAACTTTCGGACAGGAGTGGAATGACCAGATCAGCGGTGATTATGGCGGACAAAATATGCAGGATTACCTTAGTGCTATCGATGCGCTGGCAGAAGAACCATACGTTGATGAAAATAACCTCGCTGCAGCAGGTGCCAGTTATGGCGGATATTCTGTTTTCTGGCTCGCCGGAAATCATGAAAAACGCTTTAAGGCTTTTATCGCTCACTGCGGAATATACAATTTCGAAAGCATGTATGGATCTACTGAGGAGTATTTCTTTGTAAATCACGACTATGAAGGACCTTACTGGGAAGATCCAAAGCCTAAGAGCTACGATTTCTCACCCCATAATTTTATTGATAAGTGGGATACTCCAATTATGATTGTTACCGGTGCAAATGACTTCAGAATTCCTTATTCTCAAAGTCTGGAAGCTTTTAATTCAGCACAGCTGAGAGGTATTCCCAGTCGTCTGCTCTTCTTCCCCGATGAGTCACATTTTGTATTGCGACCACAAAACAGTGTAGTATGGCAACGTGAATTCGGAATGTGGCTTGAAAACTGGCTGCACGTCGGTGAATAAAAAAACTTGAAAAAGCTGCCTTATCCGGGCGGCTTTTTTTTTACTCCAAAGGATTTAGTGATCCGGATATGATATCTGTGATAATAACATTTATCTCCTGTGTAATGCTGTCAGGAACTGATCCAAGAAAATCATGATATCCGGCGAGCCACACTCCCTGATTTGAAAGTCTATAGTGAACTGTTTTATTTCCATTGAAATAGGTTGAGGCAAATTCCAGGACTTTATCTGCCACAGCAAGATCATAACGCTTTACACAGGATGTAAGGAAAATTTCCTCATAATCCGGATAATCATAATAGGCGTCAAGCTCCATGCCTATAGCAGCAAGCTCAAGTTCCGCAATACGAGCATAGGCTCCGGAGTTGCTGAGTCCGGAAACCGGAAAAATAATAGTTGCGCCGGCATTAGTTACCAGAGAATCCGTTGCAGCAGCTGATTCATCGGGGTCAGATATACTGACAGTGTTAAATGTATGTGAAGCAACACCGCGGTTGTACAACTCATTGTAATGATCTATCCCGTTGGCATAAGCGCGGCCGATAGAATCAGCCTCAGGGTATTCTGATGCCAGGATACATCCTGCGGCAGGGTTGCTCTCTTCCGACATATCAGCATATGCGGCAGCAAGAAAACCACACGGATAAGCTGCTTCCTCTGTGTCAAAAACCACACATTGCAGATTCTGTAAGCTTGTGTCAGCTTCATGATCAATAAGAATGAAATCTATTTCCGGATTAGCAATCGCAGAAGCAACAATGTATCCCGAAGCCCTTGAACTTAAGGCAATTATAAGTGTACATGAGTCTTCAATAGCTAACGATATATTCTCATTTATTGAAGTTTCGTCCGTGCTTGTATAATAGAAAGGTGCAATGTTCTCCAACGTTCCCATATACTCCATTCCTGATTTTGAATATTGACTCAGGCCCTTGTCTTCCCAACCGTATACATCGGATATTAATGCGGCATTGAAAACTTTAACAGGATCTTCTTTTTCTGTGCATGAGACCAGAATAATGACAAGGATGAAAAACGAGGCTAATACGGAGTATTTCATGTGTTTGTTTTTTTGCAAATATATGACTTATCGCTTTGCTGTATTATTGCATATGTTATTTAACTTTGTCGTGAAATTTCTATTATCCTTATGAAACGAATATTTTCTATCTTTTTAGCCTCTGTTTTTATCATTGTTTTGCAATTGAACCTCTCTGCCGAAGAAAATCATGAAGCAGACACTGTATCAAACTGGAAGTCGGCAGGGAACTTTCGCCTGACATTCAACCAGATTGGTTACAGCAACTGGGCTCAGGGTGGTGAAAACAGTTTTACCGGTAACTCCAACTTTGATTATTCCCTGCAGTACACAGATGAAAAACTATCTTCCATTACTACTTTGAATACTGCGTATGGGATAATCTTAACTTCAGAAGATGGAATGCGAAAGAATGATGATAAGCTTCAAATGTCTTCCAAGCTCGGATACACCATTTCAAAGAAAATGAAGTATACCGTGCTTTTTGATCTGAAATCGCAGTTTTCTCCAGGCTATAAATACCCTAATGATTCAGTAATCGTTTCGAACTTCTTTGCCCCGGGATATCTTACCCTATCTTTCGGTACCGACTGGAATCCCATGGAGTATCTCTCTGTTCTTCTTTCTCCTGCATCCGGAAGATTTACGGTTGTTTCCGACCAGGACCTTGCCAATGCCGGAAAATTTGGAGTGGAGCCTGCAACATACGATACTGCCGGAAATATCATCTCTCCGGGACAAAAATTTAAGGGGGAGTTTGGAATGAACTTCGTTGTCAACTTTAAAAAGGATGTGGTAAAAAATGTAAATGTGACCTCCAAACTCGAGCTTCATAATAACTATTTTGCTCCGGATCCTTCGAACCGTTGGAATTTTGACGTGGATATGGAAACCAAACTAAACTTCACCATAAACAAGTATCTCTCAAGTCTGTTTTATATTCACCTGCTCTATGATGATGATGTATTGGTATCGCTATATGATGATGAAGGTGTTGAGACTGGTAAGGGACCAAGAGTTCAGATAAAGGAACACATAGGCTTCGGTCTTTCATTTAAGTTTTAAGCGGTGTTGTAACCTTTTGGATATTTTTCAATCTATTAGGAGTAATTTTTAAACAGAGATACGATGGATTTACTATGGATTATTATTGCCGGGGTTTTTATGTTTATCGGTTTTGTGGGTTGTATTGTACCGATTTTGCCCGGACCTCCAATCGCATATATTGGTTTATTGCTGA
>PKSY01000257.1 GCA_002869405.1 Marinilabiliales bacterium | reverse complement strand
CAACATCATTGATGAGCTTACAATTGTTGAATAGCATGAAGACCTGACAGGTTTCCAAAACCTCGGAGACAGACCTGACAGGTTTTCAAAACCTGTCAGGTCTTAAGTTTTCAAAACCTGTCAGCTCTTCTTGAAAAGCCCAGGGTTTCCAAAGCCCGTCTCAGGCCATAAAAAAAGAGGAATAATGAACACACATTATTCCTCTTTTTTGTATTTATGATGTTTGTTGTTTCACAGTCTATCTCGACATCCAGGAGTAGTTATAAAGACCTTCCATCAGTCGTTCGGTTTTAGCTTCCGGCGACATATTCAGGTACTCTTCACGGGCCTTGCGGTATGCTTCTTCCTCTTTTCGTTTTTGCTCGGCATACTTCTCTTCAATACGTCCCATCAGGAATGGTTTTGCTACAGAGGGGAATAGTGCCAGCAGCAACTCTTCTTTTTCATTTTTGGCAAGTTGCTCGAACTCATATTCCTTGAGAACCGGGTTTTCGGGTTCACTGTATTCAGCATCAGTATATGCTTTTTCCTCCGGGTCGCCGGTGATTTTTTCCCTGAATTTCGGGTCAATAGGGATAGGCGTTTTACCATATTTTCCCATTACCAGATTTACAAACTGCACAGAAGTATTTGTGTACGGTTTTTCTTTGTTATTCAGGTCAACAACGTAGTTAACTGCCTGAACACCAACAATCTGACTTGTGGGGGTTACCAAAGGGGGACAACCTGCATCCAAACGTACGATTGGAACATATTCCAGTACTTTATCAAGAAGGTGATCCTGGTTTACTGCTTTCAGCTGTGCAAGCATATTGGTATACATACCTCCGGGGATTTCCGCATTTTTAACGTTTTCGTTAGGCTCAGGGAAATTGAAATAGTCCTCGATTTTACGTGTTGTAGCAAGAAGTTCTGCCTCATTATCGGCTTTAGCCAATTCGATGGCTTTATCGAAAAGTGCGTCAATATCAGCAGGAATTTCTGGATTTGCGATATCAAACTCAATTGGGAATTGCTTATAGCTGTCGACTTCGGCAAGCTCTTCACGAATGGCTCTGAGCTCGTTATTAATGTCGCGTGCTCTTTCGAGGTTTACGCCGGTATCAATTCCCAGCTTATTGCAGAATATCTGAATCAGCTCGAAACTTGGTGCAGCAGGGCCACCTGCAAAGTTCATCAGCGCTGTATCCACAATATCAACACCATGAATAATGGCCATAAGTGTGCTTGCCAGTCCGTAACCCGGAGTACAATGGGTATGGAAATCCACCGGAATGGAGAGCTCTTTTTTCAGTCGCTGGATAAGTTTACCTGTTTGGGACGGAGGAATGAGACCTGCCATATCTTTGATGGTAATCATATCTGCGCCAAGCTTTTCAAGCTCCACAGCTTTTTGGGTAAAGTAGTCGATGGTAAAGATTTCACCCGGGAGCTTTTTACCGCGCAGCATAGCTTTAAACTTTTGTTTGCGCGTATATTTCGGGTCAACAGTATAACATACGGCACAGTCGGCTTCGCCATTATTTTCATGCACAATACGGATGGTGGATTTCATATTCTCCACATCGTTAAGTGCATCAAAAATCCGCATAATATCTATCCCTGTTTCGATGGCATTTCTGTTAAATCCTTCGATAACATTTTCCGGGTAGGGGTTATATCCAAAAAGATTACGACCTCTGGAGAGCGCTGTGAGTTTGCTGGTGTCACCTACGGCATCTTTAATGCTTTGCAGACGATCCCAGGGGCTCTCACCAAGGTAACGCATAACAGAATCGGGTACTGCTCCGCCCCAGACTTCCATAGCGTAGAATCCTGCATTGTTATATAGGGGTAAAACCCTGTCCACCTGCGCTTGCTTCATACGCGTGGCGAACAAACTCTGCTGCCCGTCGCGAAGCGTCAGATCACGAATTTTAAGCTCCTTTTTCATATGAGATGTTTTACATTAACGTAATTTAAGGTACAAATGTAATATTTTATCTGTAGAGACAAGGCATTGCTCCGGCGCTACGCTATGCATCTGAAATTATTTACCTTTGTACGTGATAAAACAGGCATATTCAATTTATAATGACAGATAATTTTTCCATCATACAACACAAACTTCTTCGGTTTATTCGTCGCTATTACTTCAACAGGGTGATTAGGGGAGTTCTTTATGCAATCCTTATTGCCGTTATTGCGCTGTTGTTGGTGCTTTTGGCAGAGAATAGTTTATGGATGGGTGTTTTGGCCCGTACGGTGCTGTTTTGGGGCTCTGTGGCGCTTATTTCCGGTGTAATGGTATATTTTATCATTATTCCATTGCTAAAAGTCTTTCAGCTTGGAAACACCCTTTCTGAGCGGCAGGCTGCCATATTAATCGGAAAGCATTTCCCTGAAGTTGATGATGTTCTCCTGAATACGCTTGAGCTGAAAGCTCTTCTGAACAAGGATGGAGAAAATCATGACCTTTTACAGGCCTCCATTGTCCAGAAAACAGAGGCACTGCGTCCTGTGCCGTTCCATCTGGCAGTGAATTTACGTGCTAATGTGAAATATCTCAGGTATGTAATTCCCGCTGTTATTGTTTTTTTACTCCTCATTTTTCTGCGACCGGCATTGATAACAGAACCGGCAAACCGAATTATACACTACAATGAAGCATTTGAAAAGCCGCTTCCATTTCATTTTGAAGTTCTGAATGAATCAATGGAAACTGTTCAAAACAGTGACTTTTCCCTTCAGGTCAGGGTTACCGGAGAGCTGCTGCCTGAAGTAGTGCATGTGGTTTTGGGTGATCAAAAATACAGACTTACAAATCTTTCTGCCGGAAGATATATGTATCAGTTCAGAAATCTTTCTGCAAATCAGGACTTTAAACTGCAGGCAGGAACTATTGAATCTGAAAAGTACACTATTCTCGTCTATCCCAGTCCGGTGTTAACGGATTTTGATATTACAGCCAATGTGCCTGATTATACCGGCCTTGATGATGAGGTCTGGTCGAACCTAAATGATATTTCTGTGCCACAGGGAACATCACTGAAGTATAAGTTCTATACAAGGGATTGCGACAGGTTATATGTTGTTTTGAAAGATACTGTTATTGTGAAAAGTCTTGATGCATCCAATGTGGTTTCATTTGACAGATATATTTTAAGAAATACAAGTTTCAGGGTTGCTACCGGGAATGAATATATCATTAACCCTGATACACTCGACTTTAATGTGAAGAGTATTGCTGACAGGTATCCTGAAATTCGCGTGTCGGAATCAAGAGACAGTTTGCTGGGCAAACGACTGTTTTTTGATGGCAATATTCGTGATGATTATGGGTTTTCGTCGCTACGCTTTTACTATAAACACATGGTCGGTGATGATACTACTGGCGTAACATGGTCTGAGTCTGTAAATATTGCAGAAAAAATCCCACAGCAGTCATTTTTTCATTCTTTTGACCTGGCAACACTTATGCTTATGCCGGGCGATAAGGTTTCCTACTTTTTTGAATTATGTGATAATGATGCAGTGTCAGGGGCGAAGTGTGTTAAATCATCTGTTTACAATTATGAGGCGCCAACACTGGAAGAGATTGAGCTTCTGGCAGAAGAATCAGAAGATGAAATCATTGATAAAATGGATCGGGCACTTGATGAATCACGGGATATCCGTAAAGAAATAGAAGAGCTTACTCGTAAAATGCTTGAAAACCAGGAGGTAACATGGGAGGAGAAGGATAAGGTTAAAGATTTGCTACAGCGGCAGGAAGAGCTTCAGAACGAGATGAAAAACCTTATGGAAGAGAACCGGCAAATGAATATGCAGGAGTTGGAGTTTAAAGAGTTTAACCCGGAGTTACTTGAAAAGCAGCGGCAACTTGAAGAGCTTTTTGAAGAGCTTATGTCGGAAGAGATGAAGGAGATGTTTGAAGAGATGCAGAAACTCATGGAGGAGATGGATAAATCGAAGATGAGTGAAATGCTGGAAGAGATGGAGATGAGTAACGAGGAGCTGGAAGAACAACTCGACAGAACACTGGAAATGTTCAAAAAGCTGGAAGTTGAAAAGGATCTTAATGAATATTCTGAAAAACTGGAGCAACTGGCAGATGAACAGGAAAAGAATGCTGAAAACACAGAGAATGCCGGGGATGATAATCTTAAATCAGCCGAAGAAAAGCAGCAGGAACTCAATGAGCAGTTTGATGAATTATCTGAAGATCTTAAGGAGATAATGGAGAAAAATGAAGGTCTTGATCAGCCCTTCCCGATAGAGGACCCTTCAGCTGACGAAGAGGAAGTAAAAAGTGATCAGCAGCAGGGTTTACAGCAAATGCAGCAGGGACAGAAGCAGAAGTCGTCGGAATCGCAAAAGAGTGCTGCCAACAAGATGCGTCAGATGGCCGGAGATATGATGAATATGATGGCCGGGATGCAGATGCAGCAACTTGCAGAAGATATGGATGCGTTGAGGCAACTTCTGGAGAATTTGGTCAAGCTATCGTTTATGCAGGAGGAAGTTATCAATGATCTCTCTGTGATGCGCCGTAGTGATCCGGCATATACAGATCTGATCAGAACACAGAATACGATCCGAACAGATCTGGAAATGGTTAAAGACAGCCTGGTGGCTCTTGGAAAACGGCAAATGGCCATAAAACCATTTATCACAGAAAAAATCAACGATTTGAACCATCACGTAGGAGAGACCCTTGATTTTCTTACTGAATACCGGATTTCAAATGCTTTGAAAGGGCAGCAATACAGCATGACCACAATTAATGATTTGGCGCTGTTACTTGCGGAGGCTATGGAGCAAATGCAAAACCAGATGCAATCCATGCAGAGTGGGGGACAAGGTAACTCTTCATGTCCAAGTCCCGGTGGAGAAGGACAAATGGATATAGGAAATATGCGGCAATTGCAGGAGCAGTTGAGTAAGCAGCTGGAGGAGCTTAAAAAGGGGATGAAGCCCGGCGGAGAGATGCAGGGAGGGATGAGTGAAAAGCTTGCCAGAGCTGCTGCTCAGCAGAGTGCTATTCGCCGGCAGATGCAGAAGCTCGCAGAAGAAATGATGGAAGAGAATGGACAGGTTTCTGGTAATATGAGGCAGATGATAAATGAAATGGAACAAAATGAAACCGATATCGTAAATAAGCGTATAACTCAGGCAACGATAAACCGCCAAAAGGATATTGTAACTCGTTTATTGCAAAGTTAAAGAGCCGAGCAGCAGCGCGAAAAAGATGAGCAGCGCAGGTCTGATGAGGCAAAAAATCAAAAATACAGTAACCCTGAGGCCGTTTTACAGTATAACAGGGAGAAGGAAAAAGAGGTTGAAATGCTAAGGACTATTCCGCCGGCATTAAATCAATTTTTTCGTCTCAAAGTAAATGATTATTTTTACCGCGTTAAAGAAGAGTAACTTACATGGCTACACATCATAATATTACCCTTTCGGGTCAGGATTCAATGCATAAGCTGGAGCGCTTTGCTGAAGAGGTGAGCAACTATTATCACCTTGATGACACCTATTTCAGTAATGTGATTATGTGCCTTGATGCGTTGAAATCATTTTGTGAACAGGGATATCAGGGAGAGGAATGGTTGATCGAAATAGATGTTTTCAGCGAACGCAAAGGACTTGTTTTTTCTGTAAAAGATGAAGGAGGTGTACTTTCACCTTCAATGGTTCCCGAGCAGGTAACTCCGGAATTACTTGATCAGGAAGCGGGTGAACTGTTGTTTACCCTGGGTAGTTTATCGGATGTGATGGAAGGTAATGAGGAGAATGGCACTGTTGAGTTGATTTTCAGTACACACAGCATGCACCGGGAGTTATCTCTGAAGCGTGCAGCACTTTTAAATGAGTATTTCCATCAGGGTGTGGAGGTGCGTAGTAACTGACAATAATGGAACAAACAGGAGTAATAAACTTTTTTAGTGAAGATATTACCTGGACATTAAGAAATAAACGGCTGATCCGCACCTGGCTCAGCCGTCTGTTTTTTAAAGAAGGACTACAGGTTGGCGAGGTCAATTATATCTTCTGCAGTGATCGTTATTTGTTTGATTTGAATGTGAAATACCTTGAGCATCATACACTTACAGACACCATCACCTTTACTTATAGTACTGATAATGAACCAATTACGGGCGATGTTTTCATTTCATATGAGCGTATCAAAGAGAATGCACAGAAGATGAAAGTGAAGTTCAGCGATGAGGTGTTACGTTTAATCGCTCATGGTGCGCTTCATCTGTGTGGTTATAATGATAAACTGCCGGAAGATAAGCGGGTAATGACGAACAAGGAAGACTTTTATTTGTTGCAGTACAGCAAGTTAGGTTAATGGTTTCACGTGAAACGTTTTGTTATGTTAGAGGTGTTTGATGTTATAGTAGTAGGAGGGGGGCATGCCGGTTGTGAGGCCGCTGCTGCAGCTGCAAATATGGGTAGTAAAACATTGTTGATTACAATGAACCGAAATACCCTTGCGGCAATGTCGTGTAACCCTGCAATGGGAGGTGTGGCAAAAGGTCAGATAGTACGTGAAATTGATGCCCTCGGTGGCTTGTCGGGTATTGTAACTGACCATACGATGATTCAGTTCAGAATGTTGAACAGATCTAAAGGTCCTGCCATGTGGAGCCCAAGAGCGCAGTCTGACAGAAGCTTGTTTGTGCTAAAATGGCGCCAGCTTCTTGAAGAGACGCCAAACCTCTCCTTCAGAGAAGATATGGTTACCGAAGTTCTTGTTGAGAAAGGAAAAGTAACCGGGGTTAAAACACAGCTTGGAATCACGTTCAAAGCTAAAAGTGTTATCCTGACCAACGGAACATTCCTTAACGGGATTATTCATGTTGGAAATATGCAACTCGGAGGTGGAAGAATAGGTGATCCAGCTTCCAAAGGGCTTACGGAGCAACTTAACAGCCTGGGATTTGATTCAGCACGATTGAAAACAGGTACTCCGGTGCGTGTTGATGGACGTACAATAGATTATAACAAGTTAATTGAACAGAAGGGTGATGATATTCCCGGGAAGTTTTCATATACTGATACTCCCGGGTTAAAGAATCAACGATCCTGTTTTATTGCTCATACCAATGATGAGGTGCATGGAGAACTTGAAAAGGGGTTTCAGTTTTCGCCTATGTTTCAGGGTAGAATAAAGGGTACGGGACCACGATATTGTCCTTCCATTGAAGATAAACTGAACCGATTTCCCGATAAGGAAAAGCATCAGCTTTTTATAGAACCCGAGGGTTGGGATACCGTTGAGGTATATGTAAATGGTTTTAGCAGCTCTTTACCTGAGGATGTACAGTTAAGTGCACTTCACAGGATTCCGGGTTTTGAAAAGGCCCGGATTTTCCGTCCCGGATATGCTATAGAGTATGATTATTTTCCGCCGGTGCAATTAAAATATACACTTGAAACGCGACTTGTGGAGAACCTATATTTTGCGGGTCAGATTAATGGTACTACCGGATATGAAGAGGCTGCAGGGCAGGGATTAATGGCAGGTATAAATGCGCACCTGAAGATCAATGGACAGGATCCGTTTATTTTGAAACGCTCAGAAGCTTATATAGGTGTTTTAATTGATGATCTTATTACAAAGGGTGTTGATGAACCATACAGAATGTTTACTTCAAGAGCAGAATACCGTATCCTGCTGCGTCAGGATAATGCTGATTTGAGGCTTACTCCTATTGGACATGAACTCGGTCTTGCTTCAGATGAGAGGTTAATGCGTGTTCGCCATAAAGAACAAAAGATAAATGAAACCATAGATTTCTTAAGGAATAAGAGTATTCGTCCGGATGAGATTAACTCAATTCTTGAACAGAATGGCACTGCACCTCTTCGTGAATCACAGCGAATGGCAACATTGTTATTGCGTCCACAGGTGTCGGTAGAGGACCTTATGAAAGGCAATGAACGACTGAGGAATTTTATAGAGAAGAATATTGGTAATGACCGGGAGATTATTGAAGAGGCGGAGATTCTGGTAAAATACGAGGGTTATATTTCCAAGGAGCAGGATATGGTGGATAAGCTTGCCAATATGGAAAACCTGCCTCTCAGACCTGATTTTGATTATATGAGTTTGCAGAGCCTTTCGTATGAGGCCCGTGAAAAGTTAATGGCAGTCAGGCCATCGACAATAGGGCAGGCCTCACGAATTAGTGGGGTGTCTCCTTCTGATATCTCTGTGCTGTTGGTTTATCTTGGAAAATAAACGCTTACTGTTCCACGTGAAACGATACTATGAAAACATTGAATTCCTGTCCGTTATGTAATTCTGAGTCCATCGAAAACTCTTTTGATCTGAAGGATCATTTTCTTACGAAGGAGACTTTTTCCGTTTTTCAGTGTAAGGATTGTGGCTTCAGGTTTACAAATCCACGACCGGAAGCGGAGCATCTGGGCTCCTATTACAAATCAGAAAACTATATCGCACACTCCAATACCAGAAAAGGTATAATTGCCGGGATTTATCAAGTAGTTCGGAATTTTACTATTCGCAGGAAAGTGCAGATGCTTGCAGGAAAACAGCGCCAGGGCCATATTCTTGATATCGGATGTGCCACAGGAGAATTTTTGAATGCATTTTCAAAACGGGGATGGAAAGTTTCCGGTATTGAGCCTGATTCGGATGCAGCTGAATATGCATCAAAAAATTATGGTATTGATGTTTATCCTGAATCAGAAATTGAGAAATTTAAGGATGATACTTTTGATATAGTCACCATGTGGCATGTGCTCGAACATGTAGAAGATTTTCATAAAAGAATTAAAGAGATAAAAAGAGTATTGCGACCGGGCGGGATATTAACTATTGCAGTGCCAAATCCTGAATCTGCCGATGCAGTTCATTATGGTCACTGGTGGGCTGCCTGGGATGTTCCACGACATCTTTCTCATTTCTCACAAAAGAATATTTCTCAGTTGTGTGAATCTGTTTATGGTTTCAGGCATGTAAATACTGTACCGATGCTTTTCGATTCATTTTATGTAAGTATGCTTAGTGAAAAATATAAAGGTACATCACTGGGATTTTTGCATGGAGTGATAGAAGGGCTGCGTTCAAATATTATGGCATCTTCTTCCGGAGAATACAGTAGTTTGACCTATATTTTCGAAAAATAGCTTAAAATCCTTCCCAAAAAGCGGAAGATTCATTTTTAGGCTCATAATGGGCTTTTCCCCTTTCTCTGGTATCTTACCCCTAAATTTCCAAGAAAATTCTTTAAATCAAAAGAATTTCTTAAATATTTGTATAACAGTGACTTATAGTGATTATTTTTACTAAATAGGTGAAGTGAGGGGACAAAAAATTATAAATCCCTATTCTTTCCCTATTTTTGTATTGGTGGATTCGTTTTTCATAAATCAACGGAACAACATTTCCGTAATGTCGATTTTGATGGGTAGATTGATTGCTTGCTCTGAATTCAGATATTACGGCACCGGATTTGCTAATTGCCGACGATCAATATCTCTTATATGAAAAAGCATTTTGTTCGACTAACACTTTTTTTAACTGCCATTTTCCTTGCATTGGTTCTTACTGTAATTAATAACCGACTCGGAGAGCCGGAACTTGCGGTCAGACATGTGCAGAAAATTATTGACCGGGAAGAATCTGCAGCAGAAAAGATTTTTCAAAAAGTACAAACCGAAACTGAAAACACTCCATATATTTTTGAGGGTATCAGTAACAGGATGATTCATGAAAGAGGTTTTCATGCTTTCCTGTTTTATAACAATACATTAACATATTGGTCGGATAATACCATACCGGTAGAAAAGGATGATTTGCTGAACATAAAAAGAGATACACTTTTCTATACAGGGAATCTGGTTTCCTATTGTAAATATTATACGTGGAATAATTATCAATTATATCTGTTAACACCTGTTAAACAGAGTTTTAACTACGAGAATCAGTACCTTAAGAACACCTTTCCCAAAAAGTTCCGTCTTCATTCCTCAACGCAGATTTCCTTAGATTCAACGATTGGTCTTCCTGTTTCAAACAGTTCCGGAGAATTTATGTACTCTTTGGTTTTGTCCGACAGCCGATACAGCTTTCCGGGATTCCAGATAGCAATTACAATCTGCTATTTTCTGGCGTTAATTTTTTTGGCATTGCTGATGCTTGAACTATATCGCATTTTACCACCGTTTAAGGATCGACAATTATTGCGTGTTTTAATGTATGGTGTGGATATGGCCTTGCTGTGGATTATCCTTCAGTGGATTGGTGTTCCCGGTTATCTGGCTGAAACAAAGCTTTTTGATCCCTCATTATTTGCACACAATAATTTCATTTCCAGTATGGGAGAGTTGTTGATTGTCACTACGCTGCTGTTTTTTACAGGTTATGCATGGTTTACCGGCCTTAAAGTTGACTCCGACCGCGGACCGGCAAAGCATGTTGGAAATATTATTATCTCTGCCGCATTAATAGCCTTTGTGATAATAACAATATACTTCTCATTGGTTCTGATCTACAGCCTTGTGGTAAACTCTACCATTAGTTTTGATCTGACTTCTCTGTTTGACCTTAACATTTATTCGATTATCGGATTTCTCATTATGGTGCTGCTGCTTGCCGGGTCATGGATGATGATGATCAGCCTTACCCGATACCTTATGGGTGCATGTAAAAAGAGGCAGAATTATCTGATAATTATTGGTGTCATATTGGTTTTGTTCCTTTTGGGAGGCATGGTAATTCCAGGTACATACCCGCTGATTATCATTATTTCTACAGCCGTTTTTGTGATTTTTTGTACGCTGGAGTACTATTTTCATGAAGACAAGATAGATCCGGGAATGGCGGTATTGGTGATAATAATGCTTTCGATGATTAGTGGTGTAATACTTAATCATGCTGTAAGTGAAGAGCGGGACTCCGGGATGAGAATGATGGCCATGTCTGTCAGCAATCAACGAGACAGAATCGCTGAGTACCTTTTTGAGGAGAGTGTGGACGAAATGACCGGAGACCTAAGGTTACAGCATTTGGCTCGTCGGGCAGTTTATAACAGCGACAGAGAAGATGAACTAAAGACGTATATTCTGGAGAATTACCTTACCGGATACTGGAAACAGTTTGATTATCAGGTTACTGCATGTGATAGGTTTGTTGACTTAAGCTTTGATAATCAGGGTGCTGTAATGAATTGCAGCGACTACTTTGGTGGTATTCTGGAGCGATTCGGAGTTGAAACTTTTGGTGAGCATCTCTATTTTATAAATGACAGCAGCGGACTTGTTTCATACTTAGGAAAAATTCCTTTGCCTGCGCCGGAAGAGAATATGGAACCGGTAACCCTTTTTATCGACATCATTCCCAAATATGTACAGGAGGGGCTTGGTTATCCGGAGCTTATGATAGATGGCCAATTTGAAAGTCCGACAGATTATTCCGGGTATTCCTGGGCTATGTTTATTAATGGCAGTCTGGTTCGAAATGTGGGAGATTATTTCTACTCCAGTAAACTTGCCCGTTATGTGGAAACCGAGGAGAAAGACATTTTTCTGAAGCATAATGAATGGTATCATTTTTTATATCACGCCGGAGAGGGAATGACGATAATGATTTCCAGACCTTCAGGAATGCTTATAGATTCAATTGCGCCGTTTTCATATCTGTTTTTGTTTATTTCAATGGTAGTACTTGCGCTTTATGGCATATATATTATTTCAAGGCGCGATAAAGTTTTTAAGTTTACCACCCGAAACAGGATACAGCTATTTGTAACAGGTTTTTTATTCTTTTCACTGGCCGTGGTCGGATACTCTTCAGTGAGGTATATTTTGGTATTGAATAATGATAAAAACCGGGAAAATCTTCAGGAAAAGGCACATTCCGTACTCACTGAGTTGGAACATAAACTAAGTAATGAGCCCGGATTTGATGAAGAACTTTACGATTATTTGTCCTCACTATTTACCAAATGGTCGAATGTTTTCTTTTCAGATATCAATTTATACAATCCCGGAGGTGATTTGCTGGTTTCTTCGCGGCGAGAGATTTTTGATGAGAACCTTACCAGTCGCAGAATGGATGCCTCGGCATATAAAGCTTTGGCGCTTGATCGCAAGACACAGTTCATCTGTAAAGAAAAAATCGGTAATTACTCATATCTTTCAGCGTGGGTACAGTTCAGAAATGCAGAGAATGACCTGGTTGCCTACCTGAATCTTCCGTTTTTTGCGCGGCAGAGTGAGCTTTCCCGCGAGGTTTCTGTATTCCTGATGACCTTTATCAATATCTATGTATTGCTTATTGTTATTGCGCTTCTAATCGGGCTGTTGTTATCCAATATTATCTCCAAGCCACTTGAGAGAATTCGGGAGAAGATGGCAAGGTTGTCGCTGGGCGGAGATAATGAGAAGCTGGAGTGGTTTCGTGATGACGAGATTGGGGCGCTTGTAAGGGAGTATAATGAAAAGGTGGACGAGCTGGCTCTGAATGCAGAGAAGCTTGCTCAGACTGAGCGAGAGACAGCATGGAGGGAGATGGCGCGACAGGTTGCTCATGAGATCAAAAATCCGTTAACACCGATGAAACTTTCTGTCCAGTATCTTAAACGTGCCTGGGATGATAATGCTCCTGATTTTGATCAGCGTGTGAAGCGTTTTTCGGATACCATGATTGAACAGATTGACTCTATGGCGGAAATTGCAACTGCATTTTCAGATTTTGCACGGATGCCGAAGGCTCAGCTTGAGGCAATAAAGCTCAATGAGCTTCTAAAGTCGAGCATAAGCCTGTTTGATGATTCACCGGATATTCGTATTGAATTAAACTTAAGTGATCAGGATACCACCATATTTGCTGATAACAAACAGCTGATACGGGTTTTTAATAATTTGATGAAGAACTCACTACAAGCGTTGGAAGGTAGCCGCGACGGTCATATACGAGTACAAACCTGGCGTGAAGAGGATACAGTAATGGTTTTGTTTGCAGATAATGGTCCCGGAATTCCTTCGGAGCAGACGGAAAAGATCTTTGCACCAAACTTTACGACAAAGAGTGGGGGTATGGGTCTTGGACTTGCGATGGTAAAGAATATTGTGCTAAATCACGGGGGTCAGATATGGTTTGAAAGCAACGGTGAGACAGTGTTTTATATTTCACTTCCGATTTTCAGGGGATAAATTTTGGTTTAAGAGGGTAACAAAAAGGTGTTTTTTGTATAAAGCAACAGGTACCTTATTGAATAAGATAATGTGGCTCATGGGAAATGAGTTGGCTGGGAGGGGTGTGTTT
>PKSY01000149.1 GCA_002869405.1 Marinilabiliales bacterium | reverse complement strand
TTGCCAAGATGAATTTTGCGTATCAGAGCAGGTAAAACATGAGATTTTTCCAGGTCGAAATTGTCATTCGGACCGTAGAGATTTGTTGGCATCACACTGAGGAAGTTTGTACCATACTGAAGATTATAGCTTTCGCACATTTTTATGCCGGCAATCTTTGCGATAGCATAGGGCTCGTTGGTATATTCCAGTGGCGAGGTTAGTAATGCATCTTCCCGCATGGGCTGAGGTGCCTCCCGTGGATAAATACATGTGCTTCCAAGGAATAGCAGTTTTTTAACGCCGCTTTTATATGCCTGATGAATCACATTATTCTGAATCATTAGGTTTTCGTAGATAAACTGTCCGCGATAGGTGTTGTTGGCAACAATACCTCCGACTTTTGCCGCTGCCAGAAAAACGTATTCGGGCTTTTCTTCTTCAAAGAAATTTTGAACGGCTGCTGAATCCATCAAATCCAGTTCATCGATGGATTTTCCGATAAGGTTTGTATATCCTTTGTTTTCCAGTGTTTTCCGGATGGCAGAGCCTACGAGTCCTTTGTGCCCGGCGATGTATATTTTTGATTGCTTGTCCATTGTTATGACGCTATTTCACAAAACTTCACACAGGAGACACAAAGGACCACGAAGAAGATCTTTGTGGCATCTTTGTGAATTCTTTGTGGTTCTTTGTGCTATAATTATTTATTCGAAATAGTTGTTTATCCGATACCCACCTTCCTTCAGATACGACTCCTTTTTCATCAACATCACATCCGACCGCATCATGTCTTTAATAAGCCCGGCAAGGTCATATTCCGGCTCCCAGCCGAGTTTCGTTCTGGCTTTGGTGTTGTCACCTATCAACAGATCCACTTCTGTTGGTCTGAAGTAGGAGGGATCAACTCCGACGATGGTTTTTCCAATCCGCTGTTTTAGCGCAGGCAGAAACTCTTCGCCTACAGTCTTACCGAATTTTGCATCTTCAATATTCTCAATAAAACCTTTTTCATCTTTACCTTCACCTGTAAAAGCGATAGCAATACCAATTTCTGCTGCGGCCTGCGTTACAAAATCACGAATAGAAGTTGTGACACCGGTTGAGATCACATAGTCATCCGGCTCGTTCTGCTGTAAAATCAGATGCATTGCTTTTACGTAGTCTTTGGCATGTCCCCAGTCGCGCTGTGCAGACAGATTACCCAGGAAGAGACAGTCCTGCATCCCAAGAGCGATTCTCGATAATGCCCTTGTGATTTTTCTGGTCACAAAAGTCTCTCCCCGAACCGGTGATTCATGGTTGAAAAGAATACCATTGCTGGCATGCATATTATATGCCTCCCGGTAATTTACTGTAATCCAGTATGCATAGAGTTTGGCAACGCCATACGGCGATCTGGGATAAAACCGTGTGCTTTCGTTTTGCGGAACTTCCTGTACCAGTCCGTAAAGTTCTGACGTAGAGGCCTGGTAAATTCTTGTTTTGTCGGTGAGCCCTAAAAGCCTTACAGCTTCCAGAATCCTGAGTGTTCCTATGCCATCTGCATTAGCAGTATATTCAGGGGTTTCAAAGCTAACCTTTACATGACTCATCGCGGCAAGATTATAGATCTCATCGGGCTGCACTTCCTGAATAATCCGCGTGAGATTCATTGAATCTGTAAGATCTCCATAATGCAGAATGAGTTTTCTGTCGGGCAGAAACGGGTCTTCATATAAATGATCGATTCTGTCGGTGTTAAAAAGTGAGGAACGGCGTTTAATCCCATGCACAGTATATCCTTTTTTAATAAGATATTCTGCCAGGTAAGCACCATCCTGACCGGTGATTCCGGTGATGAGGGCTATTTTATTCATTTTTTATTAGGTTTTTTTGGAACGCGGTGTTTATGCCGGTGCCTTCGGCTCCGCTCAGGCACCTTCGGCTCCGCTCAGGCACCTTCAGGTTTCAAATTCAGGACACGGTTAGATGCTTGAGCGAAGTCGAAAGCATCGGTTATTCTTAAATTGTTTCTTATTATTTATTGTGAGAGATTTTTAGGAACGCAGAGTTTCGCAGTGGCAGCGCGGAGTTTCGCGGTGTTCTTTTTGCCGGTGCCTTCGGCTCCGCTCAGGCACCTTCGGGTTTCAAATTCAGGACAACTGACAACTGGCAACTGACAACTGGCAACTGACAACCAACAACTGATTACCAACAACTGATAACCAACAACCAACCAGTTAAATCACCTCCTTCTCTTCCAAATACTCCACAACCTTCTTCCTGTTCTCCCCGTCTTCCTCAGGTTGACAAACGATATCCGGTTTGGCAGGGATTTCAAATACGCCATCTATTCCTGGAAGGTCTTCAATTTTTCCTTGTTCTGCCAGTTCATAAAGCTCAGGGCGTGCTTTTCTGCCTTTCTCCACGTCTGCATCCATATAAATTACATGGAATCTTTCTTTGCCGATTATTTCACCCACCTGGTTTCGAATATCCTCTAGTGGTGAGATAAAGCTGCAAATGGTGATGATGCCCTGATCGTTGAGGATGCGGGCAATATGTGCTACCCGGCGCAGGTGCTCGGCACGGTCGGCAGGACTATGGTCGAGCTCGCGGCTCAGCCCTGAGCGTATTGTGCTTCCATCAAGCAGCACAACGGTTTTCCCCATATCAAAAAGCTGCTTCTCCAGCTGGTATGCCAGGTTGTTCTTTCCGGATCCATGCAGCCCTGTAATCCATAGGGTTGCACCTTTCTGGGCATAACGTTCTTCCCGCTCTGTTTTCTTTACCAGGCTTTCACCCTTATGAATCTTTTTGCGATCCATATCCGTGATACGACTTGGCAGAGAATCAATATCGCGCTTGTCGATAATCATTCCAACGGCGCATGTGAAATGTGTTATGGGATCGATAAGGACAAAGGCTCCGTTTTGATGGTTACGGGCATAAGGATCAAAAAATAACGGCTGGGCTGTTGTGATTACAGCCCGGCCAATTTCATTCAGCCCAAATGCTTCACACTCATTCTTTTCAAGCGTATTAATATTTACCCGATAGATGATTTTGTCGATCCGTGCTTTTGTGACTCTGGTGCCATGTTTAATATAAAAGGATGTGTGTAAATCCATTTTGCTTTCGTCCATCCAAACAAGATTAGCTTCAAAATGGCGTTCTTTTCTCGGAGTATTATCGGGATGCACAATCATCTCACCTCTGGAGATATCAATTTCATCTTTGAGTGTAAGGGTAATTGCTTGTGGAGGGAATGCATAATCCTGCTCGCCATTGCTTCCAATAATTCTCTCCACCTCGGAAGTTTTTCCCGAAGGCATCACCATTATCTTATCACCTTTTCTGACTACACCTGAGGCCACAGTACCGGCAAACCCGCGGAAATTTATGTCAGGGCGATTTACTACCTGCACTGGGAAGCGGAAATCCTGAAAGTTCCTGTCGCTGTGTACATGAACTGTTTCCAAATAATCGAGCACAGTTTTTCCGGTGTACCATGGCATTCTTTCCGACTTATCAACTACGTTGTCACCCTTCAGCGCAGAAAGTGGGATGAACCGGATATCAGGGATATTGAGCCCTGTGGAGAAGGTTTTGTACTCTTCTACGATTCTGTTGTACACATCCTCATTGAAATCCACGAGGTCCATCTTATTTATCGCTACTACAACGTGCTTAATTCCGAGCAGAGAAACAATAAATGTATGACGTTTTGTTTGTGCAATAACACCTTTGCGGGCATCCACCAACAGAATTGCAAGGTTTGCTGTGGAAGCACCGGTAACCATATTTCTGGTATACTGCTCATGACCGGGGGTGTCGGCAATAATAAATTTTCGCTTATTGGTAGCGAAGTAGCGATAGGCCACATCAATGGTAATACCTTGTTCTCTTTCTGCTTTCAGACCATCGAGCAGTAGTGCATAGTCGATGTCATCTCCGGCATGACCTACACGTTTGCTGTCTCGCTCAAGCGCATCCAGATGATCTTCATAAAGCAGCTTACTGTCGTACAGTAGGCGACCGATAAGCGTTGATTTACCGTCATCTACCGACCCGGCAGTTAATATTCTGAGGAGATCTTTCTTCTCGTCTGCATCGAGGAATTGTTGTATGTTAAGCTTTTCGTTTGTCATGATTGAAATGTTGTAAATGTTGTAGGGTTGTTAGTTGCCAGTTGTTAGTTGCCAGTTGTTAGTTGTTCGTTGCCAGTTGTTAGTTGTTAGTTGGTAACAGACAACAGACAACCGATAACCGACAACCGACAACCGATAACCGACAACTTCCTAGAAGTACCCTTCTCGTTTTTTTTGTTCCATACTGCCGTCCTGGTCGAAATCGATAACACGAGTTGTCCTTTCGGATTTTGTGGTGGTCATCATCTCTTCGACAATTTTTTCGATGGTGTCGGCTTCGGATTCTACGGCGCCGGTTAACGGGTAGCAACCCAGTGTGCGGAAGCGAACCATGCGCATGGTAGCCTCTGCAGCGAGCTCTTTTGGCATGCGTTCATCATCTACCAATACTAAAGCACCATTATACTCCACAATTGGGCGTTCTTTTGCATAATAAAGTGGTACAATAGGGATATTTTCCAAACGGATGTATTGCCATATGTCAAGCTCTGTCCAGTTGGAAAGCGGGAATACGCGGATTGATTCACCTTTCTGAACTTTGGCGTTATAGATGTTCCAAAGCTCCGGGCGTTGATTTTTAGGATCCCACTGATGGAACTGGTCACGGAATGAGAATATTCGCTCTTTTGCGCGTGATTTCTCTTCATCACGGCGTGCACCGCCGAAAGCAGCATCAAACTGATGTTTGTCGAGGGCTGCCAGCAGCGCCTGAGTTTTCATTACATCAGTATGTACTTTGCTGCCGTGAGTAAAGGGTCCGATGCCTTTTTCAAATCCTTCACGGTTATACTCCACAATAAGATCCCAGTTATTTTTCTTTGCATAACTGTCGCGGAACTCTACCATTTCGCGGAATTTCCATTTGGAATCGATATGCATTAAAGGGAAAGGGACTTTTCCGGGTGCAAAAGCTTTTTCCGCCAGCCTAACCATTACAGAGGAGTCTTTTCCAATGGAGTAGAGCATGACGGGGTTTTCAAATTCTGCCACTACTTCTCGGATGATGTGGATTGCTTCGGCTTCAAGTTCTCGTAAATGTGTTAAATTATAATTTTCCATAAACAGGTTATTTCAATTTTATATGTGGCATAATCGCCTCGAGCAGTATTTCAACCGACTCCTCAACATTATATTTGGAGGTGTCAATATCTACTAATGGATTCTTTGGTGCTTCAAAAGGTGATGATATCCCGGTGAAGTTTTTTATAAGACCGCGACGTGCCTTTTTATAAAGACCTTTTGTGTCGCGCTCTTCACAAATTTCCAGCGGGGGATTGACAAAAATTTCAAGGAAGTCATCCTCGCCGATTATACTTTTAGCCAGCTTTCGAATCTCTTTTGTGGGGCTTACAAAAGCTGCCAGGATAATTATTCCGCCGTCTTTAAAGAGTTTTGCAACTTCTGCTATGCGACGAATATTCTCTTTACGGTCTTTTATTGAAAACCCAAGGTTATTGTTGATTCCACTTCTGATATTATCACCATCAAGAAGCTGACATACATAACCTTTGTTAAAGAGTTCTTTTTCAATTGCGATAGACAGTGTTGATTTTCCGGCACCGGAAAGCCCGGTAAACCATAATACTTTTGACCGCTGTTGCATGAATTTTTCTTTATCACTTCTTGTAAGTGCGCGATCAAAAACAGGATAGATGTTTTTTTGTTTCATGAATTAGAATGCCCAGAATTTAGGTATAACATACATTGATACCAGGAATGCAGTAAGGTTCAATGGAATACCTATTTTTAAGTAATCTTTGAATTTGTAATTTCCAAGGCTTTGGACAATAAGGTTTGTCTGGTAGCCGATTGGAGTGCTAAAACTTGCTGAGGCTGCAATAGCAATTGCGATGCAGAATGGAGTGGGGTCGACACCCATCTGTTGCGCTGCACTAATGGCCACGGGAAATACCAGTGCTGCTGCTGCATTGTTGGTAATAATCTCGGTAAATACGGTTGTAAGCAGGTATATTACTGCCAGCACAGCTGTGGGGCCAATGTTTTTTACAAGATTTATGGCGCCATGAGCAAGCGATTCTGCAGCACCGCTGTTTTGCATCGCCTTACTGATTCCAAAGGCACAGGCAATGGTTATTAATATATCCCAACTGATATGCCGTGTATAATTATTTGCTTTAATAATTTTTGTCCATACCATCAGTACCGCCACCAATGAGGCAAAGTAGAACATATCGAGAGTATTACCGGTTTTGTAAGGAATATACTTCCCGAATGTGGCACCAAGAATCATTATCGAAACCAGGATTATTGCCAGAGCTGTTTTTCTGTAATCTTTTGTGGCCGGAATCTCTCCTTTTGAAGCCACCATATAAAATACGCGCGAGTCACCCCAGTTTCTGACAAAAGTATCATCTGTAATCAGGATGAGGTTATCGCCGGTTTTCATCACAATATTGTCGAGGTCGCAGGTAATCTGTTCTCCGTTTCGGTGCACGGCAACAACAACAGCACGATAGTGACTGTAAAAATCGAAGTCGCGGATTGTTTTTCCAATTCCCGGGAAACGTTGTGAAAGTACAGCTTCCACCTGGCGACGCTCCTCGGTAGGAATATTTGCCTTTGCCTGCAACAGTGGTTTAAAAATAATTCCCGACTGATTTACAAGTATGTCCAGCGCATCCGATTTTCCCTCTACAACCAGTGTATCATGAGCTTCAATGGTATGATCACCCACCGAACAGTTTATCACTTTTCCATTGCGGTGAATACTGATTACATTGATATCCTTAAGTTTTGAGAGGGTTCCGTTAAAGATATTTTGTCCGATGAAAGAGCTTTTTTCAGCCACAGCAAACTCAAAATGATATTCCTTAAAATCTTTTTGATTGTTGTTCAGGGTGATACGCCCGCGCGGAAGAAGTCTGTTTCCCAGAAGCAACATATAAACATATCCGGCTATACCTACAGGTATACCCACCTTTGCCAGCTCAAACATTGAGATTCCCTCCATGCCATTTTCAAGCATAAGTCCGTGAACCACAAGGTTTGTAGATGTTCCTATAAGTGTACACATTCCGCCAAAGATCGTTGCGTAGGAGAGAGGGATAAGAAATTTTGAAGGCGGCAAATTCAGCTTTTCAGCCCATTTACGGATTACCGGAGCAAAAATAATCACCACAGGTGTATTGTTCAGGAATGCCGAAAGTGCTGTTACCGGCACCATAATCTGTATAAGGAGTTTTGGTATCGGTCCTTTCTTTTTGGGAAGCGTGACCTTTGCGAGGTAGTTCAGAGCACCGGTTTGTCGCACTCCCTCACTTACAAGAAAGAGTACGGCAACAGTTATCATACCTTTATTGGAAAACCCCGACAGGGATTCACCGGTGGTTATGACCCCAAAAGCCATAAAGACAATGAGCACTGTAAAAAGTATCAGCCCCGGACGAAGCATCTCCTTTATCAGTGCATATATCATTAAAGCAATAACCAAAAGGACAAATACGCCCTGTAAACCCATTTTTTATTATTTTATTGATTATTAATGGCCAGCCCCAAAAGGGGAAAGCAAAGGTAAAAAAGTTATTTATAATCTGCCATCCACAAGATCTTTGGGAAGAACCCCTTTAATGTCGTAGATAACAGTATCATCAGCTTTCAGGTTTTCGAAGTCAATGGATGTAAATTCTCTGTGTGCTACCGCCATAACTATGGCACTGTAATCCTTGAAATCAGATGGTAAACTATTCAGAAGTTCAATGCCATATTCCTTTTTTACCTCTTCAGTATCAGCCCATGGATCATAAATGGAAACATTACATCCAAAATCATTTAGCTCTTCAACCACATCAACTACCCTTGTATTTCTTATATCAGGGCAATTTTCTTTAAAGGTAATACCCATTATAAGAATATTCGACCCTTTGATGCGGTGATTTCGTGAGTTCATAAGTTTAATAACCTGTTTTGCAACCCAGTGTCCCATGTCATCATTAAGCCTTCTTCCGGCAAGAATGATCTCCGGATGGTAGTTCAGCTCCTGAGCTTTGTGTGTCAGATAATAGGGATCAACACCAATACAATGACCACCCACAAGTCCCGGTTTGAAGCCCAATGCGTTCCATTTTGTACCCATTGCTTCAATCACATCAAGCGTGTCGATTTTCATCTTATCGCAAATCTTAGCGAACTCATTGATAAAGGCAATATTGATATCGCGCTGTGCGTTTTCTACCACTTTTGCTGCTTCAGCAACTTTTATACTTGATGCCATAAAAGTATTATCACAAACATCGCTGTACATTTCCAAAAGCTCTTTTGCGGTTTCAGTGGTCGATCCGCTGATTACCTTTGCGATAGTGCGAAGAGTGTTGACTTTGTCGCCGGGATTAATTCTTTCCGGAGAATACCCGCAAAAAAACTCTTCATTGTATTTCAATCCGCTAAATTGAGCCAGCAGAGGTACGCACTCCTCTTCAGTTGCTCCGGGATATACCGTGGATTCATAAACAACAATATCTCCTTTTGATAATACTTTCCCCACGGTTTCTGTAGCCTTGAGCAACGGTGTGAGGTCAGGACGTTTGTTTTTATCAATGGGTGTTGGTACCGCCACTATATAGTATGATGCTTCTTTGAGATCTTCAAGGTTTGATGTGTATTTCAGATGTTTTGCCGCTGCGAGGTCTTCATCTGTTGCTTCGAGTGTGCTGTCGTGACCACTCATTAATTCTGCTACGCGCTCTTGTTTTACATCAAAGCCGATTGTCGGACGGATTTTACCAAATTCTACCGCTAACGGAAGACCCACATATCCGAGGCCGATTACTGCGATCTTTTTTGTCATAATGAAACGTTTATTTGTGTTGATTTTTATTCTTCACACTGGAAAAAGAGTAATGCTTCCGGAAAATTATTAATGTACCCCGGAAATTCCTTTTCTGTTAAAATGATGTATCTGATTCTTCTGTCTATGAGTTTTTCGGTTTTTTCTATTAATCGGTTGAGGTATTCTGTGTCAATCCCGGCACCAACCAGGATCAAATCAATAATGGTGCTGTCATTTCCTTTGGCAAACTCTCCCACAACCCATGCCTGCTTCATCTCACCGATTTTATTCAGAATCCTGTCGATAATCTGATCAATCCCGGTATGTTTTAATAAAATGTTATGAATGTCGTTGAAAAGAGGATGTGTTACATTCGCCTTATACATCTTCTTATTACCATTTGTGAACGACTCCAGCAATCCGTCCTGTTCAAACCTGTTTAACTCTCCGCGAATGGCATTTGTGGATTCATTGAACTCCGTTGATAAATTCCGCAGATAGGAAGCATTGTTGCTGTTAAGAAAAAACTTCAGCAATAGCTTAACTCTTGTTTTTGAGGTTATTAGCGTGTCCAGCACTTTGTTTGTGTATTAGGATATAATGAGTTTTTTTACGGCTCCGCCAACTCAGTCCCACAGTGGGAAGAGGTGATATTGAGTAGAAATTCTACTCAAATATAGGTAAAAAATGTAAACTGCCATGGCGGTGTGAATGTTTTTTGATTCAATTCAATTACATTTGCAAAAAGCATATTTATGAAGAAGCGTCTTTCAGCATATCTTCTGAAACTTTTGGGATGGCATATCGGTCGTCGCTTTCCCACAGACTTGAATAAATGCATCGTTATTATGGCGCCACATACCAGTTTGTGGGATTTTGTGATCGGAAGGCTGGTTTTTAATGTGCTGGAGATAGATGTGCGTTTTTTAATCAAGAAAGAAGCTTTTTTCTGGCCTTTGGGACCGTATCTTAAATCTCGCGGAGGGATTCCGGTTGACAGAGGCCGGCATAATAATATGGTAACAAAAGTTTCCCGTCTTTTTCAAAAGCATGAAAAGCTTTATGTCCTGATTACTCCGGAAGGAACAAGGTCGTTGGTGAAGCGCTGGCGCAGGGGATTTTACTATATTGCAACCCGCGCAAATGTTCCAATTGTATTATGTACTCTCGATTTCGAACATAAAGAAGCTTATATTGGCCCGATTATAAAACCGACCGGACATTATAAAACCGACTTCACCATAATCAGAAATTTCTATATGGGAAAAAAAGGAAAGCATCCCGAAAGATTCAACCTGTAAAATTTCAGGGTTGGTGCAACGAAACAACGATTTCTTAGTCTGGTTAGCAGAAACATCAAATAATCATGAAAAAACACTTTTTACAATTTTTAATTCTTCTGGCATTATTGCCGGGAATGACTGCTGTGTATGCACAACAGGATAACTTTGCTGTTCCCATGGATAGTGAGGTGCGTTATGGGAAACTTGAAAACGGGTTAACCTATTATATCCGTGAGAATGCCATCCCTGAGGACCGGGCAGAGTTTTATCTGGTGGTAGATGCAGGAGCAATCCTGGAAAACCCCGATCAGAACGGGCTTGCGCACTTCTGTGAACATATGGCCTTTAACGGAACAGAAAACTTTGAAAAACATCAAATCGTTGAGTGGCTGCAATCCATAGGAATGAAATTCGGCCCTGAAATCAATGCCTATACCACTCAGGATAATACAACGTATATGTTGCAGAAAGTCCCTGTCGACATACCGGAAAACATTGATACGGCTTTGCTTATTTTGCACGACTGGGCCGGGAAAGTGTCTTATGAAGCTGAAGAGATTGACAATGAAAGAGGTGTTATTCATGAAGAGTGGCGTGTCAGAAGAGGTGCCGACTTCAGAATGATGAACGAGTACCAGAAAGTAGTTTTTAAAGATTCAAAATATGCGGTACATGATGTGATTGGTGATATTGATATTATCGATAACCATGATTATGAGACCATACGGTCATTCTACCGCGACTGGTATCGCCCGAATCTGCAGGCAATAATTGCAGTTGGTGATTTTGATGCCGAAGTCATTGAGCAGAAGATAAAAGAACAATTTGGCACACTCAGAAATCCTGAGAATATGCGTGAAAGAGTGGAGTTTTCTGTTCCGGATCATGATGAGACTTATGTTTCTGTGGTTACTGATAAAGAGGCTACACAGACAATGTCACTCGTGTTTTACAAGCATAATCCGCCTGCCGTAAAAGATATGGCGTACTATCGCGAGAGCATTCTTCAACAGCTTTATACCATTATGATTAACCAGCGGCTGCAGGAATTGCTGACCTCCAAAAAGCCTCCGTTTGTATACGGATTCTCAGCGTATATTCCCTATATCCGGACTGTAGATGCCTATCTTGCCGGAGCACTTGCAAATAACAATGAAGCGCTGAGCGCTCTTGAAGCTGTGCTGATTGAGAATCGCAGGGTAATGCAATTTGGATTTACTCAATCAGAATTTGAGCGCTCTGTGGAAGAATTTCAATCAATGGTTGAAAAAATGTACAAGGAGAAGGATAAAAAGAAGTCTTCTGAGTATATGAATCAATATCAGTCGCATTTTCTTGATAATGAACCTGTGCCCGGAATTGAATTTGATAATGATTTTGTTGCTAAAACACTTCCTGAATTATCTGTAGAGGAAATAAACGAACTTGCAAAGAAATACATTCGCCACAAGAACCGTGTTGTCGTCGTAACAGGTCCTGATAAAGAGGAAGTTGTGATGCCAACCAAAGAGGAAGTGCTTGCGCTACTTGATAAAGTTGAGCAAATGGAACTCGACCCGTGGGAAGATAAGGTAGTCGATGCTCCTTTGGTTTCCGATGTTCCTGAAAAAGGTAAGCGTGACTCAAAGAAAAAGGATAAGGAAAAAGGCACTGAGACCTGGGTGCTGAAAAATGGTATTACCGTGGTTTTTAAGCCAACTGAATTTAAGGATGATGAAATTCTGATGTCGGCCTGGAGCCATGGCGGTATGTCGGCAGTGAAAACCAAATATCTGCCAAGTGCTGCTGTTGCTACTGATCTGATTATGGAAAGTGGAATTGGCAAGCATGATAAGAATTCACTCCAGAAAAAACTGGCAGGGAAAAATGTCAGTGTTGCTCCATATATTAATTCAACCAGCGAGGGATTTCGCGGAAGCTGCAGCCCGAAGGATTTTGAAACGATGCTTCAGCTTACTTACCTCTATTTCACCGAGCCCCGCATGGATGCCGATGCTGCGGAAGGTTTGATGTTGCGTACCCGCGGAATGCTGGAAAACCGCTCTGCCCGTCCGGCAACGGCACTAAGCGATACCATCCTGATGACTATGGCTCAGTACCATCCCAGAGTTGAGCCTTTTACTGCTGAATACCTCGACCGGGCGGATCCTGATCGCGCATTTAAAATTTTCCGTCGCCGGTTTGGTGATCCCTCGGGGTTTACCTTCTACTTTGTTGGGAATATCGACCCCAAAGAGGCGCGGCCATTAATTGAGCTCTGGCTGGGTGGTCTGCCTCTGGCGGAGCGCGATGAATTCATTACCAATCATGGTGTAGAAGCACCAGAAAAAAGTTTGAAAAAGGTGATTCAACGATCCATGGAAACACCGCAGGGTACCGTGGCAATAGTACTTCCGGGTGAATTTGATTATGATAATGCCAGGGAGCGTACTCTTATGACGGCAGTTAAGGATATCCTTGATGTCAGATATACTGAAACTATCCGTGAAGATGAAGGCGGTACTTATGGCGTTATGGTTCAACTGTCTCAGAGTAAGTATCCGGATGAAGACTACTCCTTTAAGGTTATGTTTAATACAGATCCGGAAAGGGTTGACGAGCTTAAAGCAATTGTTTATCGTGAGATGGAATCACTGATGACAGAGGGCCCTGCAGAGAAGGATGTTAAAGGTTTTAAAGAGAATATGATTAAGACCTATGCTGAGAACCTTAAGGAAAACAGATTCTGGATTAGTGCTCTTTCTTCTTCCGACAGACTGGGTACAGGATATATGAGTCTTGAGGATTACAGTGCCATGATTCGAAGCATTTCTGCTGAGGAGATAAAATCGGCAGCCAAGCGATACCTGGATACTGAAAAAATGGAATTCATTATGCTTCCGGAATAAACTCTAATACTCCGGTTCAAGCCCCAACGTTCTTTGTAATTCAAGGAGGTTGGGGTTTTTTTGTGCCATCTCCTTAAACCGGTCGTCCACAGTATAGGCCTTTATATCTCTCTTCTCTTCTGTAAATAGTATTGAAAGTGAGAGGTTGTTGTTTTTGAGCTTCATGCGCAGAAACTCCATCAGGTCTGCCTGGTTTTTGTTTAGCGTACTTTCCTGTACGCGGTTCTCTATCGATAACTCGATGGTATCGTTGTCAGTAAGTTTTGGTGGAAATGTGGTCAGCGCGCTGAATAGCAACTGATCCTCCTTTTTTGTT
>PKSY01000046.1 GCA_002869405.1 Marinilabiliales bacterium | reverse complement strand
TTCATCGGCATGGTATATGCACCACACCAGCTCCGTCGTCTTATACATCTCACGATTTAATATGATTCTTCGCTTTGGCAATGTATTGAGGTTTTAGTGATGTAAAGGTAATAAGTGTGGGGGAAACTTGCAAGGTTTTTTTGGACAGAATTGGACACAAAGGGCACAATGAGACGCAAAGGGCACGATGGTATTTTTTGGAACACAATGGACACAATGGGCACAGAGAATTGTATTGGACCGGGAAACGTAGGGAACCTAATCACAAACTATAACTTACCGCCACAATTGTAACAATATTCAGCATGCTTATGATGATTGCTGCTGCCGCAGTGTGGACATAGTTTATCAGTGGTATCTTTGGTTTTGATAATCTCGCTTCCGATAATGCTTGTCGGAATAGCGATAATGGCAAAACCTACAATCATCAGCATTCCTGCAAACAACTGCCCCACTGGAGTCTGTGGAGCAATATCACCATACCCCACTGTGGTCACTGTAACAATAGCCCAGTATATCGAACGGGGAATGCTGGTAAATCCGGCTTCCGGGCCTTCGATCAGATACATTAAAGAGCCCATGATTGTCACGATAATTAATACCGCCTCCAGAAAAACAAGTATCTTGGTCCTGCTGTTGCTGATGGCCTCTGCAAGCGTCTCAGAAGCATTGATATACCTTACCAGTTTCAGCACCCTGAAGATTCTCAACAGGCGCAGTAATCGTATCACAACCAACATATTTGCTCCTGAAATTATGATGCTCAGATAGGTCGGAAGAATCGACAGCAGATCTATTATCCCATAAAAGCTGAAGATATACTTAAGTTTCTTCTCTTCGGTATAAATCCTGGTAAAGTACTCCAGCGTAAACAGCACTGTGATTACCCATTCAACAATAACAAAAACATGCCCGAAATCAGCATTTATAATATCCACACTGCCAAGCATTACAACGCTGACAGAGATAAGAATTAGTATAATTATCGCAATGTCAAACGCCTTCTCTGCAGGAGAGTCTGAATAGAAAATGATATCGTGAAGTCGTTGTTTAAAACTCTTTTCAGCCATTGAATATTGAAAATTTATTTGATGTAAAGATAGGAAAAGTAGTTCACATGGAGATTAGAGGAAAGAGGGTGAAACCTAACTCAATAGTTGACAGGAAGTATGACTTGACGCATTCCAAAAATAGTTGTACTTTTATACCACTTTTACTAACCATAAGATTACCTGATATGAACCTATCAACCAGAGTGAACAGATTTTCATATTTTCTTGCCGGCTTTGTCTTTGCAATCCTCTATCTCTCAAATTCCGTCAGCGCACAGATTGTTGTTTCTGCAGGAACAAAAATGATCGTAAAGGACGATACCTTTATTGTGGCAAATAATGATTTTATAATTGAAGACGGGGCAGAGATTCAGCTATCCGGAACTTTAAAATCCACTGCAGATATAGAATGTCAGGGAACCGGCGGAGGAGTTATTGGTCAATCAGGTGAAGGTATTGTAATGCTTAATGGTCCATTTCAACAAACACTGACCGGAGGCATAGTTTTTTCATCGCTATTTATCGATAAAACCAATAATGTGCTTGTATCATCAGGTGATATTGCAATTGATGATACATTGAAACTGACTGACGGATATGTAGTTATTGGAGATAATAACATTAACATTGACTACGACGCAATTATAAACGGATCAGGAATTGGAAACCAGAGTTATATTATCACAGATGGTTCCGGTGAATGCAGAAAAACGTTTACTGATTCCTCACCACAAAGTTTCACTTTCCCAATCGGCAGGTTCTATGGGCCTTCTGTAATATACTCTCCGGCAGAAGTTTCAATTACAAATGCCTCTTCCTTTGGGCGCGATAACTACATTGGCGCTCGTGTGACAGATGAGAAGTATCCTGACGCAAATATTGTCGATAATTATCTTAACAGATACTGGGATCTTTCTGTCAGTGATATCACCGGTATTGCTTACAATGCCACATTCGACTATGCGGCAGCTGATGTATCCACTGCCGGAGGCGGCACTGAGGCTGATATTGTATGCGCTGATGTTTCCGGTTCGCCATGGGTCATTTATAACTCCACCGACGCCACACTTCACAGGTTATCCGCTTCAGGATTAAACTCCGGCGGCTCTTTTACCGGCGTGGATGGAAAAGTAAACCCACCTCTTAACAGAACATTAACAGGCACCAATACAATTCCCAACACTACAACAACCTGTTTCTCCGCAGAGGAAAACCTCACAGTCGGAGGCCCGGGAAATACATTTCTCGTTGAAGATGGCGGCTCGGTAGAACTAATAGCCGGACAAAGCATCACCCTTCTCCCGGGAACCCATATTGTCGCAGGTGCTTTTATGCATGCCTATATATCCACAAGCTATTGCTCTCCACTGGCTCCACCTCCGGCTCCTGACGGAGGTAACAACTCCATCTCAGAACCTGCATCTATAATTCTCGCCGATGTGAATGAAGAACAAATTGTAAAACTCTATCCTAACCCTACGACTAATAACATCACTATGGAAGTTATTAATCCGGAAACCGATGGACTGCTGCATCTTGAACTCTTTAACATGAATGGAAACAGACTCAGAAAATGGGAAAGCAACAACAGACGTGAAATTATCAACCTTAATACTTATCCTGTTGGTATATATCTGTTACACGTATACTGTGGCAACAAATCAGAGGTTGCAAGAATTATCAAAACAAACTAAGCACTCTGTTTTTACAATCCTGAAATCTTAATGTCTTCTTCGGAAGAATTAATCTCTGATTGCTAAAACAGGAAATGAAACATCGCAGCCCTAAATGGAACTAATTGACATTCAGCATCAAATAGCTTATCTTTGTTAACAGCTTACTAACCATTTTATGCTATTCTTATGAAAACGTCACCTGTTCATCACGAAAAGGTAAATCGACTTTTGGGTAGGTTTACTATTATTACCAGTTTAATTCTTATATCAACTTTCTACAATCCTTGCTACTCCCAGATTGCAGTAAATGCAGATGGCAGCGATCCAAACAGTAAGGCAATGCTTGATGTTTCATCTGAAACAATGGGACTGCTTATTCCGCGAATGACCACAACTCAACGAAACAGTTTTGAGGCTACACTCACTGCCGCCGAAACCGGAATGATGGTTTTTGATACGGATCTCAAAGCAATATATTTCTATAACGGCACTCAGTTCCACAGGGTTGGATCAGAAATACAATCACTTATTGCTGATACCGATAATGATACAAAAGTAGATACAGAACATACTCCCGACAGTGACATAATCACTATGGAGATGAATGGAAATCACGTTTTCAGCTTTGAACACGGAAGAATCAGTGTTTTTAACACCAATCAAAATGTTGCCATCGGTAATCAGGCACTAAAAAAAATCACACAACCAAATAATATTGCCATTGGGGATTCTGCGCTCAGTAATAACGCTTCAACACATATGTCAGGACAGTCGCAAAGAAATATAGCTATCGGCACGAATGCCCTTGGAAGCAATACGTTTGGATTCGACAATGTTGCGGTTGGATATAAAAGTATCTTCTCAAATATAACTTCCGTATCAAATACTGCATTAGGAAACCTAACGCTCCACGACAATACCACGGGTTCATATAATACAGCTATTGGATATAAAGTTTTGCAGCATAACATTACCGGCAGCTATAACACATCCATAGGACTCATATCAATGATTTCGAATACCGAAGGATTAGGTAATACAGCCCTGGGGCACTCGGCATTGAATAACAATACATCCGGAAATTACAATATTTCATTGGGAAAAAGCGCGACACAATCAAATGAAACCGGTGATGCAAACATAGCCATAGGCGCATATGCATTATACAGAAACAAAATCCATGGGTACAATGTAGCTATTGGAGATTCAGCACTATTCACCAATGGGTACATAATCACAGACCCGGATTTATCGATTAAAAACACTGCTGTTGGAAGCAAAGCCTTATTAAACAACTCAAGCGGCTACAGTAATACCGCTCTGGGGTATCATTCACAAACTACAACAGGAACAGGTTATAAAAACACCAGTGCCGGAGCTCACTCTCTGGAAGATAACACAGAGGGTCGCGAAAATACAGTTATGGGATTCCAGGCAATGATGCAAAATACTGATGGTGAGAAGAATGCAGCATTTGGTTATAATGCTTTGTTGATGAACACTTCCGGCAATTACAATACAGCATTTGGAGGATATGCATTACCAGATGTATCTGACGGAATCAGAAATATTGGCATTGGCTATCTCTCCGGAGATAACCTGACAACAGGAAACAAAAACATCTATATCGGATATAACATTCAGGCAGGCGCTTCAAACGAAAGCAACAAATTAAATATAGGTAATTTTATCTTCGGAACAGGTTTCGATGGAATGGAGAGCACAATCTCCGACGGCAAGGTAGGTATAGGTATCAGAATTCCGGAAAGCAGACTGGATGTAAAAGAATCCATGCAGATAATAAATGATTCAGGTTTTGCAAAACTAACTATTGATGGAAGCTCAGGTCATAATCAGGTAGCTTTTGAAGAAGCCGGGGCTTTTGCCGGCAGCCTCGGATACAACACCACATTTAACAATCTATACCTTTATGAAAACGGATATTTCTATTTTGATGAGGGGAAAATGGGTATTGATGAACCAAACCTAACCTACGCACTGGAGGTTGGAGGAAGCACAGACGGCTTACAGGCTATTGCAACAAACTGGATCAACTATGTAGTTATTCCAAAGAATAATTCCATCAAAAAGATC
This sequence comes from Marinilabiliales bacterium, assembly GCA_002869405.1. GTDB lineage: Bacteria > Bacteroidota > Bacteroidia > Bacteroidales > BM520 > BM520. Next base: position 8,629 of record PKSY01000046.1, on the reverse strand, counting down.
AGCAACCCTCTGTCAAAGATTTCAGAAATCTCAGGGTACTCTTTTGAAACAAACAATAATCATAATGATATCGGGCTTTTACCTGAAGAGCTTAAAAATATTCTCCCTGAAGTTGTTTTTGAAGATAATGAAGGAAACTTCGGTATTGATTATGGTAAACTGACACCATTGCTGATTGAAGCCATAAAAGAACAACAGCAACAAATAAGAATGCTGGAAAAAAGAGTTGAGCAGCTAGAGAATTAGTAATCCCTGGATAATTAACACTATGCACTATAAATATGCCGATATATGGGGATCTTGATGCTTAGCATCCATTTATAAAATAATCTCAAAAGACATGAAAAAACTCATCTGGTTATCAGCCCTGATATTTATTGGTTTAATGCTCCAGGCTCAAACGCCTGTGCCGGCAGGAGATGTATCAGGATTATGGAATATTGATGGATCGCCCTATTTAATTGAAGGTGAAATAACTGTACCCATTAATGAAACATTGGTCATTGAACCGGGAGTAACAGTAAATTTTCAGGGGTCTTATAAATTTAATGTCATGGGAACACTGCTCGCCACAGGCAATGAACAAGATAGCATCCTTTTTACCACAGATGATCCCGAAACAGGATGGCACAGTATCAGAATTAAAGATACGGATAATAACTCACAGGATACTACACGAATTATGTATTGTCGCATTGAATATGGCAAATCTTCAGGAACCTGTCCCGATAACTGCGGCGGTGGTATATTTATCTCGCATGGAAGAGCTTGCATTACACACAATAATATACAGCATAACTCAGCATATATAGGAGCGGCAGACTGGGGTGGCGGTGGTATCTACAGTGAGTATTCAAACCCTGTAATCAGTGAAAACATAATTCAATACAATCACTCCGGACACGATGGTGGTGGAATTTATTGCAGCTATGGCAGTCCGGTAATATCCGGTAATATTGTTCGCAATAATGACTCAGATTTCCGTGGAGGTGGTATTGCCTCATTCTTATTTGCAGCTCCAATAATTTCAAATAACATAATAGAAAGCAATAGCAGCAATGATTTAGGAGGAGGGCTCTATCTTTCAGGTGGAGATGCCTCTGTAGTGAATAACTATATTATTGGTAACATCGGGAACGAAGGAGGCGGATTAGGCCTCTACCTCAACAATAGTAAAATTATTAATAACCTGATCGCAGGAAATGAAGCTAATCATGGAGGTGCCCTATATAATAAAGGCTCCAGCCCCTGGGTCTATAATAATACAATTGCTCAAAATGAAGCCTATAGTGGAGGTGGTGGTATTTATAATACATTTGAAATGATCGGCATGATGGCTTTTCACAGCAATCCAACGATTATCAATAGCATTATTCACGATAACACTGCCTCTTAAGGTTTTTCAATTGAATCACTTGCCGAAAGCAATCCCGTCGTATCATTTTCATTGGTGGAAGGATTAGATGGTTCCGGTGTTGAAGGATTATTGAGCAATTTAGAAGGGAACATTGACAATGATCCTATTTTCGAGATCAGCGGAGAATTTCCCTATGCACTCAGTGAATCGTCACCGTGCATTGACACAGGTAAGGAAGATCTTTCCAATATGGAAATTCCATCAACAGATCTTTTGAACCACTTTAGAGTATGGGACGGCAATGGCGATCAGAATGCCATCATTGATATGGGAGCCTATGAGTATGGTTCTTCAGGAATGGGAATCATAAATAATAATTTTATTAGCGGAATTAGCCTATCGCCCAATCCTGCAAAAAATTATATCGGAATCAGCCATAACACCCTATTCCCTTCACAAACAATAACAATAACTGTTTACTCAATGGATGGCAGTATTGTGAAAAGCGTCATAAAACATCCCGAATATAGTAATTCATCTTTTCTTATAGAAGTATCATCATTATCTTCAGGAGCATATATAATTCATTGTCAGTCAGGCAAAGCTATTTTAGGAAATAAAAAGTTTATTAAATACTAAGCATTTTCTCCTATCAGAAGTTTTAATATCAAATTTTTTATAGAGATTTTCAGGTTTATCCTTTGGAGAGGTTATGCATGAAAACAAAAGAAATATAAAAGCTTCTTTCGCTATCTTTGCACAAAATAATATCCATGCATCGCCATCGTCTGCTATTTCTTTTACATGCAAAACATCTCCACGGCATCCACTCCCCTTTTGTATTTAAACTCCTGAAAAATGCATTTGAAAACCCCGAAATCAATACCAAAGCGAAAGAATTCAGGAATTATCTTTTATCACAAAAGAAATCCGGAAAACGAATACGGTTTCTTTCAGGAATTGAATCGCAGACGCCTGAAAAAAATATTGTTGTGATTCATAATGACAGGAATTCGGATGTAACAGAAATACTAAGGTGGCGTCATAGGAAAGTGCTTGTTTCAGATTTGATGCAAAGTAAAAATCATGAGTTATTAACACTGTTTAAGGATTACGATATAATTTTCTTTATTGATGTGCGTTGCAATGATAAAGTTTTTACCTTGTGGGAAGAACTTTTTAACCTGCCACAGGTTACTCTTGCACTGGATGGTTTTTACGACGGCGTGCTATTCCTGAACAGGCCAATGGAGAAGCAATATTTCAATATCAGAATATAATTTTTGATATTTTTGATAAAAATTTAAATCACGATCATGTCAGAAAAGGCAATTATTCATCTGGAAAATATTACCCGCCATTTTCAGGTTGGGACAATCACCGTTAAAGCTCTTAATGGTATCAGTATTACGATTAAGAAAAATGAATTTGTAGCACTTATGGGTCCATCAGGTTCCGGAAAGAGTACTTTGATGAATCTTTTAGGATGCCTGGATACTCCCACAGGTGGAAATTATTTCATGAACGGCACAGATGTCAGTACAATGAACGACAATGAGCTTGCAGAAATCCGAAATAAAGAGATCGGTTTTATCTTCCAGACTTTCAACCTGCTGCCGCGTTCCACAGCCCTTGAAAACGTGATGTTGCCGCAAATTTACGCCGGTCACAGCAAAACAGACCGCATGGTAAATGCAAAAGATGCACTTACAAAGGTCAAGCTTGCAGATCGCATGGATCACCGTCCCAATGAACTTTCCGGAGGCCAGAGACAGCGCGTTGCCATTGCCAGGGCGCTGGTTAACAACCCTTCACTGATACTCGCGGCTGAACCAACAGGAAACCTCGACACCAAAACTTCCTATGAAATCATGGGACTTCTTGAAGAGATTCACAAAGCAGGAAACACCATTGTGGTGGTAACTCACGAAGAGGACATTGCCATGCACGCACACAGGGTTATTCGTCTGCGCGACGGCATTGTTGAATCGGATGAAATAAATGAAAATCCCCGTACCATGGAGCAATATGCCGAGCTCCTTGCACAAGAAGATTAATTATGTCAGAAAAAGAGTGGAAAATATATACTAAGGGAGGTGACAAAGGCAATACCTCTTTGCTGGGAGGTACCAGAGTACCAAAATCGCATATTCGCGTGGAAGCCTATGGTACCATCGATGAGCTTGTCGCTTTTCTTGGTGTTATTCGCGACCATGATGTGGATGATTTCCTGAAAGAAGATCTGATTTTGATTCAGGAACGCCTCTTTACCGCTGAATCATGGGTTGCCGCCGACACAAAAGCCGCAACCAGAAACCTGCCAATGTTCTATGAAAAGGATATTCTTTATCTGGAAGAAGCCATCGATAAGATGAACGAACAGCTCCCTGAGCTGACAAACTTCATCCTTCCCGGTGGTCATCCGGCAGTTTCGTGTATCCATGTAGCACGCACGGTATGCCGAAGAGCCGAAAGAACACTCGTCAGACTTATGGAGGTGTCTGAAGTCGAACCAATGATAGTTAAATATATCAACAGACTCTCGGATTACCTCTTTGTGGCAAGCAGAATAACAGCAAAAAGATTTGGTGTCGAACAAACTCCCTGGCAACCAGAACAAAGCTGATTTTTTCACTGTTTACAATTTTTTTTCACGTGAAGAAAAAAATACTTGACTCTTATTGAAAAAAAATTACTTTTGCAAAAAATACAAACTGGTAGAAAACATCATTAATTAATAATATTCATATGTACTGGACTCTTGAATTAGCCTCCAAACTTGAAGATGCACCATGGCCTTGTACCAAAGACGAGCTCATTGATTACAGCATTCGTTCAGGTGCACCGCAGGAGGTAATTGAAAACCTTCAGGAAATTGAAGATGAAGGCGATGTTTATGATAGTATCGAAGACATCTGGCCGGATTATCCAACCAAGGAAGATTTTTTCTTCCATGAAGACGAATATTAAAAATTTCCCAAGCCGAAAAAAGTGCTGTGATCATTTCATAGCACTTTTTTTTATCTTTGTTCTTTTACAAATCATGCCATTACGGCAGAAAACACCTCAGGGGAATAGTTTTTGACCAGAGGAGGTAAATTTTCACTATCAATAAGAAACCATGGCGAATTTTCTTAAAAACTTTTTCGGAACCAAATCACAACGTGATATAAAGGAAATCCTTCCTTATACCAAAAAAATTGCAGATGTCTATCCCGCAATTGAAAAACTTTCTAATGATGAACTCAGAAATAAAACTCTGGAGTTTAAGCAACGCATCAAAGACAGCGTAGCTGATATTGACGGGCAGATTGCCGGGCTTAAAGCAAAAGTTGCTGAAAACCCTGATCTGATGCCCGACGAGAAGGAAGAGATATACAATGAAGTTGATAAACTCGAGAAGGACCGCTATGAGATGGTCCAGAAAACGCTCGACGAAATTCTTCCTGAAGCATTTGCAGTGGTAAAAGCTACTGCAGACCGCTTTACAAAAAACGAGCGTGTTGAAGTTACAGCTTCAAATTTCGACAGAGATCTTGCCGCATCTTCAGAGTTTGTGGAAATAAAAGGCGACAAAGCAGTTTACCACAACTCATGGATGGCAGGCGGTAACATGATTACCTGGAATATGGTGCATTACGATGTGCAGCTGATTGGTGGTGTTGTACTGCATCAGGGTAAAATTGCCGAGATGGCTACCGGTGAAGGTAAAACCCTTGTGGCTACGCTTCCCGTATACCTCAATGCACTCTCCGGCGACGGTGTTCACGTTGTTACCGTTAACGATTATCTCGCAAAACGTGACTCCGAGTGGATGGGTATGCTCTACCAGTTCCATGGACTGTCAGTTGACTGTATCGACAAGCACAAGCCTAACTCCGAAGCACGTCGTAAAGCTTACAACAGTGATATCACTTTTGGTACCAATAATGAATTCGGTTTTGACTACCTGCGTGACAATATGACCGGCGACCCCAACGAGCTGGTACAACGCAAACACAATTTCGCCATCGTCGATGAGGTTGACTCCGTGCTTGTGGATGATGCCAGAACACCACTTATCATCTCCGGCCCTACACCAAAAGGCGATGATCAGGAGTTTGACGAATATAAACCCATCGTTGAGAAACTCTACAATAACCAGAAATCACTGGTAACAAAAATTCTGGCTGAAGCAAAGCAGATTCTCCATAACGAACCCACCTCTGAGCAGGAAAAGAAAGGTGCAGAACTTTTGTTCCGCGCATACCGCGGTTTACCAAAAAACAAAGCCCTTATTAAATTCCTTTCAGAACCCGGAATGAGAGCCTTAATGCAGAAAACCGAGAATTTTTACCTCGGCGAGCAGGGAAAACATATGCATATTATCGATGATGAACTCTTCTTCGTAATCGATGAAAAAGTCAACTCCATTGACCCAACTGAAAAAGGTATTGAGTTGATGAATAAAATGGTCAACGACGAGGCCTTTTATTATATCCCCGATGTGGGAGCCGAAATCGCAAACCTTCAAAAAGCAGGACTCTCGGAAAAAGAGATGATGCAGAAAAAAAGCGAGCTGCTGAATGAGTTTTCACTGAAGTCGGAACGCGTACACACTGTAAACCAGCTTCTCAAGGCATATGCATTATTTGAGAAAGATGTGGAGTATGTGATTATTGAGAATAAGATTAAGATTGTTGATGAGCAGACCGGCCGTATCATGGAGGGTCGTCGTTATTCCGACGGACTGCATCAGGCCATCGAGGCAAAGGAAAATGTGAAGGTTGAAGCTGCCACACAGACATACGCTACCATCACTCTGCAGAACTACTTCAGGATGTACAGTAAACTCTCGGGTATGACCGGAACTGCCGAAACCGAAGCCGGTGAATTCTGGGATATCTACGAACTTGATGTGGTGGTAATCCCTACCAACAGACCTATTGCCCGCGACGACCGTGAAGATCTCGTGTTTAAAACCAAACGCGAAAAATTCAATGCCGTTAGTGATGAAATTGTCCGCTTGGTGGAACAGAAAAGACCGGTGCTGGTAGGTACCACATCCGTTGAAACTTCTGAGCTGCTAAGCAGGATGCTCAAGAGAAAACAAATCGACCATAATGTGCTGAACGCCAAACTCCATGCCCGCGAAGCAGACATCGTGCGCGATGCCGGTCAACCCGGAATGGTAACCATCGCCACCAACATGGCCGGTCGTGGTACCGATATCAAACTCGGGCCGGGAGTAAAAGAGGCAGGCGGTCTGGCAATTATTGGTACTGAACGCCATGACTCCCGTCGTGTAGACCGCCAGCTGCGTGGTCGTGCCGGCCGTCAGGGTGACCCCGGTTCTTCTCAGTTCTATGTTTCTCTCGAAGACGACCTTATGCGGATGTTCGGATCCGAACGTATCGCAAAAGTAATGGACCGCCTCGGTCTCCAGGAAGGAGAAGAGATTCAGCACTCTATGATTACCAACTCCATTGAAAGAGCACAGAAGAAAGTGGAGGAAAATAACTTTGGCGTTCGTAAGCGTCTGCTTGAATACGATGACGTGATGAACAGTCAGCGTGACGTAATTTATAAAAAACGTAAACACGCACTCTTTGGCGAAAGGCTTAGCGTCGATCTGGCAAATATGATTTACGACACCATCGAAGCGATTATAGTGGAATTTCAGGATCAGAGGGATCCCGAGGGATTCAGAATGGAAATGCTCGCATCCTTAAGTGCTGAAGTAAAAGTGGAAGATAAAGAGTTCCTCGCTAAAGACAGCACAAAATATGCTGATGAACTTTTCGACGTAATCTATAAAAACTACAGAGCCAAGCAGGAGATGATTGCGGAGCGTGCTTACCCGATCATCAAAAACGTGGTAGAGAACCAGCCGCATTATGAAAATATCGCCATACCAATTACTGATGGCCGGCGTACACGTAATGTGGTGGCAAACCTCAAGCGGTCCTATGAAAATGCAAAAGGGGAAATTCCGCTCTCTATTGAGAAAAGTATTATCCTGGGATATATTGATGAATCATGGAAAGATCACCTCAGAGAACTTGATGACCTGAAACAGTCGGTACAGAACGCCAGCTACGAGCAGAAAGATCCGCTGCTGATCTACAAGTTTGAGTCTTTTGAGCTCTTTAAAACCATGATTCAGAAGATCAACAAAAACGCAGCTTCGTTCCTGATAAAAGGAAATCTGCCAATGGTTGATCCAACGGTTCGTGAGGCACAACAGCCTAAATCGCTTAGCAAGCAGCAGCTGAAGACCGAACGTAACGACCTGCTGTCGCAATCGCACAGCGACACACAGCAGAAGGAAAAGACACAACCTGTGAAAGTGGGCAAAAAGGTAGGTCGTAATGACCCCTGCCCATGTGGAAGTGGTAAAAAATATAAAGCATGTCACGGTCGCCCGGGCGCTGAACCATTAAACTAGAACACCATGAAATACAACAGGATACTTTTGAAACTCAGCGGTGAGTCGCTGATGGGAGAACAAGGCTTCGGCATTGATCCGCAGCGCCTTGAGACCTATGCCAAAGAGATTGCTGATAACGTAAAAAACGGAGTTCAGACCGCCATTGTGATTGGTGGTGGTAACATCTTCCGCGGACTGGCAGGCACAGGACAAGGTTTTGACAGGGTGCAGGGCGACTATATGGGAATGCTGGCAACAACGATCAACAGTCTGGCGCTGCAGGATGCACTAACCAAGCAGGATCTGCATGTGAAGCTTCTCTCCGGGCTGCCCATCGAGCGTGTGGCAGAAGCCATGTCGAGAAGAAAAGCACTGGAATACTTCGATGAAGGCTATACACTGATTATCGCCGGAGGGACAGGAAACCCGTTTTTCACTACCGACACCACCTCTGCGTTACGCGCACTCGAAGTAGAGGCAGATGTTTTTCTTAAAGGAACCCGTGTGGATGGCGTTTACGACAGTGACCCGGAGAAAAACCCTGACGCCAAGCGTTTTGAGACTATTTCTTTCGAAGAGGTGATCAGCCGCGAGCTCAAGGTAATGGATCTCACAGCCTTTACCATGTGTAAGGAAAACGACCTTCCTGTAGTGGTTTTTGATATGGACACCCCCGGCAATCTCAGCAAAGTGCTGAAAGGAGAAAATTGCGGCACTGTGGTGGGAAAATAGAATTTTGTTATTTTTGTGGAAACAATAAAGCCTTTACTATGACTGAAGATGCGATGATGGTTCTTGATGAAGCTAAGGAAGGCATGCAAAGTGCCGTGGCTTTTCTGGAAAAAGAATATCAAAAACTGCGT
>PKSY01000045.1 GCA_002869405.1 Marinilabiliales bacterium | reverse complement strand
TACGTTTTCCTGAACTGCATGGTTTGCAATATCTCCGTAAACGGAAGCGCCGGTACTTCTTTGGATGAAAAAATCTATTGCCGAAAGAAACGGATGGAATAGAAGTAATATCCAGAGACCTCCAAAGACATTAAAGAGGAAGTGTGCCCTGGCCGCCCTTTTAGCTGAAACATTCGCCACAATGGCGGCAATATTCGCGGTAATAGTGGTTCCAATATTCTCCCCTAGAACCATGGCTGCGGCAAGCTCAAACGGTATTACACCATTGTAACAAAGTACAAGTGTTAATGCCATTGTAGCACTCGATGACTGGATTACTACGGTAAGTAACGTTCCGATGAGAACAAACAACATTATGGATGCATATCCTGCATTGGTATACTGGGCAAGAAAATTAAAGAATTCAGGGTTGGTGTTTACATCAGGAACACTATCCTTCAGAAATTGTAAACCCATAAACAGTATGGCAAAGCCAAGGACAAACTCACCCCACGACTTGCGTTTACCCTTCTTTGAGAACATCAAAGGCAGGAAGATACCTATCAGCGGCAGACTTAAGGCACTCACCGATATTTTGAATCCCATTAATGAAATAATCCAGGCGGTAACTGTAGTTCCGATATTAGCACCCATGATAACACCGATGGCGCCTGTGAGTGATAATAAACCTGCGTTTACAAAACTTACTATCATTACAGTGGTAGCTGAGGAGGACTGGATTACCGTGGTAATCATAAAACCTGTTAATACTCCCCTGAACCGGTTTTGGGTCATCGCATTGAGTATGCTGCGCATGCGCGAACCGGCTACCTTTTGTAGCGATTCACTCATGAGTTTCATACCAAATAGAAAAAGTCCCAACGATCCTACCAGCGTAAGGATTTGTCCAATGATTTGAAATACTGACATTTAAGTGTGTTTTTAATTTATGGCTCTTTGATACTTTACCGTATTTTTAAGTGCATGCAATGTTAAAAATATTTTTCCTGCACTATTGTAACTTTGATATACTTAACAATTTATTAAGATTGCTGATGTTTTTCGCAGTTAATAGGAGGCAGGCAATCATTTTACAACTCTTGTTGCGGTAATGTAAAGGAAATTGTTGTTCCCAGCTTTTCTTTGGATTGCATCATTATCTCGCCACCGAGAACATGTACAAGCTCTTTACATATTGTGAGCCCCAGGCCAGTTCCTCCGTATTTCCGGGTATAAGACTCATCTGCCTGCCGGAATTGTTCAAATACAACATCCTGCTTCTCTTTCGAAATCCCTATGCCAGTATCTTCTACGAAAAAATTATAGAAACCATTGTTTTGTATTGTATAGCCAAACTTGATGTATCCCTTTTGAGTAAATTTTGCCGAATTTGAAAGCAGGTTGGTAAAGATCTGGTTGAATCGTACTACGTCGGTATTGATTATTGCTTCAACATCATTTAATGGCATCTGTGTAATAACTTTTATCTCTTCCTTGCCCTTTGATCTTAAGTCATGTATGACATTTTCTTTAAATGCCTTTATGGAGTTGTTGATGTTGAATTCTACCTTTTCAACTGTTACATGCCCGCTCTCTATTTTTGAAAGGTCGATAATATCATTGATTAACGTAAGAAGTGTTTCAGAGTTTTTATTAATGATATTTACGTACTCTTTTCTCTCTTCATTTGTGATATCCGGCTCTTCCAGCAGTCTTGAAAAACCAACTATTGCATTCATTGGAGTACGGATTTCATGAGACATGTTGGCAAGGAATGCCGATTTGAGTTTGTCAGACTCTCTTGCCTTATCCCTTTCAATCTTTAAAAGCTCCTGAGTCTTTTCTTTCTCCTTTAATTCTACGGCAAGCTCATTGGTTTTCTCGTGAACTTTTCTTCTCAAAATAAAAATGTAGATATAGAAAAGGATAATAATGAAAACAAGAACCGCAGCACCTATCATGATCGGTTGAAAATAGCGCTCTGCAACTGAAAGCCTTTGATACTTTTTTAAATGCCTGTTATAGATTTTTTCATATTCTCCTGTCCCCCTGATGACTGTTAGTCCCTGGTTAAGGATTGATAAAAGAATTGTATCGTGTTTGTGTACGGCGAAGCTGTACTGTCGGGGAAGAAACTCCTCCTGCATCGCCTCTATATTGGTTAAGGAGTATTTATCAATGTGATACTCTCCCAAAACACGCGAAATAATTGCGCAGTCATGGGTTCCCTGTGCTAAAAGCCGCAATGCCTGTTCGTAATTCCTTACAACAGTTATTTCGGCATTGGAATTAAATGATTTGATATAATTAATCAGGATATCACTGTTCTGAGTAATTACTTTCGGCTTTTCATGTTTCTGAAGGTCATTCAAATTGTGAAAAGAGGAACCCTTGCGCACAAAAATAGTATGATAATTATTCAGGTATGGATCCCCAAAAAGAAATTCCCTGCCACGTTCCTCTGTATAATAGGCTCCGACAAGCCCGTCGTATTCTTCCTCCCTGAAGCTCTCAAGATTTTGATACCAGTCACCAAGAATAACCCTGAGTTTTATTCCCATTACTTCCGCAATAGCCTGCATTAACTCCACATCAAAGCCTGAGGGTATCCCGTTATCATCAAGATATTCGAAAGGAGGGTACGCATCATCACCTGTAAAAACCAGACTAAGAGTATCAGGCTTTTTTACTACCTGCGACATACCTTTGTACGGAGTAATGCTGAAAGCCAGAATAGCAATCAATGCAAGGATTACAAAAGTTGGTTGGTTTTTATTCATGCCACCAGGGGGTTTCCTAAGGTGTAAAAATAGAAAAAAAACAATAGCAATGAAGGTATTACTTTAATCAATATTCTGTTTCTGTGCTTTTTTTGTTTCAGAAATTAATTAAAACTAAATGTTTTATTTGACCGAATCATTGATGGGTTGTTGAAATATTTGCGGATAAAAATTACTGATGACTGAGGATTGTCCTCAAACATGAAATGCCCTGATGCCGGAACTGTTTTATAAATGGCCCGGTTCAGTTCATCAGTTAACTGCTTTTTGCTTTCTTCATTAAAATAAGGATTACATTCACTGAAAAGGAGTAAGACAGTATTTTTAAATCTTTCATTACCCACAGTAAAGTCAACGAAAAAGCCTTTTTCCGGATTATAAAACTCTTCGGTAATTTTTTTTGCTGCCAGTGCTCCCGGACGCAAAATGCTTTGTCCGTACCAATTTTCCGGATTACAACTTCCGAGTGCCGGAAAGTTTTCTTTGCTGCGCAATTGATTCATGTATTTGAAATCTGACTTGTTATGGTCTTTTGAGGATGCTGATTTTATGATTTTACTGTCGGGAATTGCCATGGGTGAGATAACTCCGGAGTCAGCAACTGAGGGTCTGAGCGAAAATGGCTCCGCAAGAACTGCATACGCCACTCTGTCGGGATGCTGTCCCAGATACGCTGAAACCAGCATTGCCCCATATCCGTGACCGATAAGATTTACGCGTTGCGTCTTGCCATATTTCTCTACCATCCCATGCAAATCTTCCAACGCATTGCTGAGGCTTAACTCCGATGCCTCATATCTTGGTGATAACCCACATCCTGACTGATTATAGAAAATAACATAAAACTGATCACTTAGGTTAGCCAAAGGCATTAAAGTTTTATAATCCCATCCCGGGCCACCATGCACAATAATTACAGCAGGGTTTACAGGGTTGCCGAATGTCTCCGTGTGAAATGCTTTGTCGTTGACAAATATCCTTGTCAGTTCTTCATTCTCCGTAATTGTTTCCGGAAGATTTTCCTTCCCCGAACAGGAAGTAAGTATTAGCGCTGCCATTAAAAATAGTGCAGCAGTCAGAGTAAGCTTAGTGTTTTTCATCATGGCAAAGATAAATGAATTGAACAATTTCTGCCAACTTCATTTCATTGCCGGATAAGTGCTCACCTGAAACTATTTTCCTTCCCAGTAATACTGATATCCTTCATGACGGATCTGATAATGCGAACTGGCATATCCTCCAAAGAATCCAATTCCGTTTTCAATATTGGAATATACCGGAACAGGCTCCACAAATGGGTTATCCTCGTTGTTGTTGTGCATTGCTCTTGAGCGCAGATAAGTAAAATACTCTTCTGACAGGCTCTCCAGATATACATGAATCAGAAAGAAACTTTCCGGATGTTCTGTAGATAGTTGCCATCTGTCACTCATGAATTTCACCGTATAACTCTGGCCTTCAAAATAGGAATCATTAAAGATCCGGAACTCATTATAGTAACCCACATCAAAAATATCTCCTGAGTTTTCGCCACCCGTAATAACGGGATCTTCTGAAGATAACCAGATATAGTCGCGATAATGCCAATAGTCTCCGGTCTGCTCATCAAAGATGTAAGAATCAAGGTAGGCGCTCACACGATAAAAGTTCTCTGTATTTGCAGGGTCATTGATTTTTACACCTATCTCGAACATCTCATCCCAATATTCCTCATGCGTTACAGTTGCTGTATCCAGTGAGGCTATGGCAACGGTAGTGGGAATCATCGCTTCTGCCCGGGTGTCATCATAGCCGGGTGCTGAAACTTCAATCTGGTATTTCTGACCTGCTTCGGGAGTGATATCCGCAACGGTGTATATCCCATCAACGGTATGTGAAAGCTCTGCAATTAATGCATCGTCTTTGAGTATCCTGACATTGGCACTCTCAACATTGGAAATTGGAGCATCATCCAGAAAAAAGCGGCTTTTGGTAACATGCACCTTAAAAGCAGAATCAGGATTTATAATACTGTTTACTACCAACATTGGTTCCGTAACTTCACCTTTGAACTCTACTGTTTTGGTGCAGGAGAACATCATTGTTAGTGAAATCAGAAAAAGAAATATTTTATAGCTTTTCATAATAATCTGTATTTAGAAGCTGAAACTATATGACAGTGATGGAATAATAGGGAAGATGCTGATAATCTTTAGCTCTTTGTGCGACTGAGTGTAATTCCAGTTGTCTTCATAACCCACAAACATATAGAAAGGGTTTTTCCTGTTATAGGCATTATACGCACTGAGATTCCAGGTCGCATTTCCGCGTTTTTTCTTTTTGTGATAATTGAGTCCGATGTCAAGGCGATGATATGCCGGCATACGGTAGTTGTTTCGGCTCTCATAGTGTGTAAGCTGCGACCAATATCAGCTGTTGGGGATCTCTGCGCCCTGGTATTGCTGCATGCCCAGTGATACGGAGTTTCCTGTACCGTAAACCCAAACCACACCAATATCATATTTTTCATTGAACTTATGCGTAATTGCAATCCCCACATCATGCCTGCGGTCGTATTTTGCCGGGAATCGCTCTCCAAAGTTCAGCTCTTCAAACTTTCGCCACGACCATGACAGTGTGTATCCAATCCAGCCGGTAGTTTTTCCAACATCTTTCTTTAACAGAAATTCACCACCATAGGCGTTACCGTTACCAAATGTGATTTTATCTTCCCAGTCGTTCTGCACACTCAAAAAGGAAGCACCTTCCTTATATTCGATGACGTTTTCCATGGTTTTGTAAAAACCTTCAACGCTTACTTCCAGCTGGTCGTTAATCTGATATACGGCCGCTGCTGCAATTTGGTGCGATTTCATGGGTTTAATCTTATCCGTTACCGGAAGCCACAAATCGGTTGGCAAACTTATCCTCGAGGTTGTCAGTAATAATATGTACTGCGACATGGTTGAATATGCAGCTTTTAAACTAAGTCTGTTGGAAGCCTTGTAGCGTATTGATGCACGTGGCTCCAGAGAGGTGTAGAAGCTGTTTTGTACCTGAAATCCTGAAAAATGTAACCCGATATTCGCCTTCAGGTTTTTTCCGATGCGGAAATTGTCCTCAGCATAAAGCCGGAATTCATGCGCATAAATCTCTTTTGCGCCAAATGTAGTATCTATGTTCGTTTCACCGTCTTTGATAAAGAGTGCATTTACCCCCGGGATAAAAGTGTGATAGGTATAGTTTGTTCCAAATTTAACCGAGTGATCCGGTGACGGAAACCAGTCAAAATCTATCTTTCCGCTCCAGTCATAAATACCTGAATCATAACCGAATCCGTATTTCTCAGAGGTGTCATCGGTTAAATTTGTGTACTCTTCTTCAATCCCCATATTAAAATCATACTTTGAATATGTGGCAGTAACATTTGAGAAGAGCTTGGGAGTGAGTGTGTAATTCCAGCGTAAAGCAGTAGTGATATTGCCCCAGTTCATATCCAGATCAAAAACATCCTCAAAATGATTGCCATCCCAGTGGTAGTCATATTTGTTTTTGATATAGATTCTGTCGGTGCCTGTGTACGCGCTCAGGTATAACCTGCTTCTGTCGCTGAAGGTGTGGTTTACCTTGGCGTTAAGGTCGTAGAAGTAATATCCGCCGGTTACATCATCGTTATCGTACTGTGCATTGGCGATGGCAATAAATGGCTTTGCGAGAAGGTCGTAGTATGTTCTCCTTCCGGAGATGATAAAACTGGTTTTGTCTTTAATGATAGGACCTTCAAGGGTTATTTTGGAGCTGATAATACCCACAGAAATATCACCATGAAGCTCTTTCATATTTCCTTCTTTCATGGAGATATCCAGTACTGAGGATAATCTTCCGCCAAAGCGAGCCGGGAATCCACCTTTATATAACGATACATTCTTGATGGCATCAGGATTGAAAACCGAGAAGAATCCAAAGAGGTGATTAACATTGTACACCGGAACGCCATCGAGAAGGATGAGGTTCTGGTCGGGGCCGCCACCACGCACATACAATCCTGAGCTTCCCTCCGAACCGGATTGAACTCCGGGGAGCAGCTGAATGGCTTTTATAACATCTGCCTCGCCCAATAGCATGGGTAGCTGCTTAATTTGCCGCATGGGAACATTTACCATCGATACCTGGGTGCGTTCCAGGTTGGAGCCGCCTTTCTCTCCGATGATCTCCACACCCTCAATCTCCAGCTCCGAATCCAGCTGCACTGTAATCCGCTGGTTTTTCGTAAAATCAACAGACTTGACGACATTTTTATATCCAATAAAACTGAAAACTATTTCATAAGTTCCCTCAGGAAGGGTGAGGCTGAAAAAGCCGTAATTGTTTGTTGATGTGCCGGTAAAGGATTTGGCATCATAAACATTTGCAGCGATTAAACGTTCTGATGTAGCGGCATCCTCGATATAGCCACTCAGCGTATATTTATTCTGCGCGGTCATCATCAGAGGAAGAAGCATTATTGACATGAACATCAATAGGGTGCGGTGTTGTAACATAGTGTTTTCTTTTAATGATGCAAAGACAGGTGTTTTAGTTGCTGGTTGCCTGCATGAAATATTAAACGTTTTATTTGGGTGTTTGGTATTGGCTGTTATTGTTTTTGCGTTAACAAACATTATCTTTGTCACCTGTTTTTTAAACTTCACATAATCAAATCTTATAAGGCTATGATTACCAATAATTTTGCACAGCGGCACATCGGCCCACGGCAGGAGGAGCAACAGCATATGCTCCAAAAAATCGGTGTCGCATCCATGGAAGAATTAATGGATAAGACCATCCCCCCCCAGATACGGTTGAAAGATGGCCTGAACCTTCCCGAAGGGATGAATGAATTTGAATACCAGAATCATATCAATAAAATCGGTGAGAAGAATAAACTGTTCCGTACTTACATCGGAATGGGTTATTACAATACGATTCTCCCCGGCGTGATACAGCGCAATGTACTGGAAAATCCCGGCTGGTACACAGCATACACCCCTTATCAGGCTGAAATCAGCCAGGGTCGCCTGCAGGCATTGCTGAACTTCCAGACCATGGTTTCTGACCTTACCGCTATGCCGCTGGCAAACTCTTCATTACTCGATGAAGGTACTGCTGCAGCAGAAGCAATGATTCTGGCGTATAATGCCCGGTCAAGGAAAAAAGCCAAAGCCGGCGCTGCAAAATTCTTTGTAGCTGAGAATATCTTCCCGCAAACAATGGCTGTGATGGAAGTCAGAGCAGAACCTCTCGAGATTGAGATCGTGAAAGGTAATCCTTTGGAATTTAAAGCTGATGATGACTTCTTTGGCGCTTTCGTACAATATCCTGATGGCAATGGTGCTGTGCATGATTATTCCGCACTCGCTGAAATGATGCATGAGAAAGAAGCACTGCTTTGTGTTGCTACTGATATTATGAGCCTTGCATTGCTGACTCCTCCCGGTGAATGGGGTGCAGATGTGGTTGTTGGCTCAACACAACGCTTCGGCGTTCCCATGGGTTTTGGTGGCCCGCATGCCGCTTATCTGGCAACAAAAGAGGATTATAAACGCCATATGCCAGGACGTATTATTGGTATCTCCGTAGATAAAAACGGTAACCAGGCTCTGCGAATGGCTCTCCAGACCCGCGAACAGCACATCAAACGTGAACGCGCTACCTCTAATATCTGTACTGCTCAGGCACTGCTGGCTAATATGGCCGGTTTCTACGCCGCTTATCACGGACCAAAAGGAATTAAGAAAATTGCACGACATATCAACATCCTTACCGGTGTGCTGAGCAATGAACTGAAGAAATATGGTTATGAACAGCTGAATGAGTTTTTCTTTGATACGCTGTATGTGAAAACTCCTGACCTGGTTTCTGAAGAGAATATTCACGAACTTGCAATTGAAAAAGAGATAAACCTGCGCTATTATGGTAACGGTCATGTAGGAATCAGCCTGGATGAAACCACTTCCCTGGACGACGTGAATGACATCCTCGAAGTCTTTGCTCACGCAAATCAACAGCAGTTTGAAGAGTTTGTGTGTGTTCCTGAAGAGTGTGTGAAAATTACAACAATCCCTGAAGAACTTACACGTACATCTGAGTACCTTACGCATCCTGTATTCAACTCCTATCACAATGAAACGGATATGATGCGCTATATGAAGATGCTTGAGAATCGTGACCTGGCGCTGAATCGTACCATGATTCCTTTGGGCTCATGTACCATGAAACTGAATGCTGCATCATGGCTCTTCCATATGAGTAATCCGCGTTTTGCCGGTATTCATCCTTTTGTTCCTGCTGATCAGGCTGAAGGATACCATATGCTGATTAACCATTTTGAAGAGCAGCTTTGTGAGATTACCGGATTTGCAGGGCTCTCCTTCCAGCCAAATTCAGGTGCTGCAGGAGAGTATACAGGTTTGCTGACTATTCGGGAATATCATAAAGACCGCGGCGAAGGGCATCGTAACATATGTCTGATACCATCCTCTGCACACGGCACAAACCCTGCATCCTCGCATATGGCAGGAATGAAGGTGGTTGTGGTAAAGTGCGATGAAAATGGAAATATTGATATTGATGACCTGCGCGCAAAAGCAGAACTGCATAAGGATAATCTGGCAGCAGCCATGGTAACCTATCCTTCCACACACGGTGTTTTTGAAGAAGAGATTCTTGATGTGATGGATATTATCCATGAAAATGGCGGACTGGTATACATGGATGGTGCGAATATGAATGCTCAGGTTGGATTTACCAGCCCCGGACATATTGGTGCTGACGTTTGTCACCTGAACCTTCACAAAACCTTTGGAATTCCTCACGGTGGCGGTGGCCCGGGAGTTGGACCAATCGGTGTTGCAAAACATCTTGTGCCTTTCCTGCCTACCAATCCTGTGGCACCTACAGGCGGCGAAAAAGCGATTAAGGCAGTCTCTTCTGCACCATTCGGAAGCGCATTGGTGATTCCAATCTCTTATGGTTATGTGACCATGCTTGGGAAAAGAGGTCTTGAAGAAGCTACCGAAAATGCAATCCTTAGCGCCAACTACCTGAGGGTAAATCTTCAGGATCACTACAAAGTGCTCTATACCGGAAAACATGGTATGTGTGCCCACGAAATGATTCTCGATTGTAACGCCTATCATAATACAGCAGGCGTTGAGGTGATTGAAATAGCCAAGCGACTTATGGACTATGGTTTCCATGCTCCAACAGTAGCATTCCCGGTTGTTGGAACGCTGATGGTTGAACCTACCGAGAGTGAGCCGTTGCGTGAGCTTGATCGTTTTATTGACGCAATGATCAGGATTCGTGAAGAGATACGTTGCATCGAAGATGAGAAGTGTGATAAAGTGAATAATGTGATTAAGAATGCGCCACACACCTGTAGTATGGTCACTGCCGAAGAGTGGAAGTATCCTTATTCACGTGGTGAAGCCGCATTTCCTGTTGAAGGCTTGCGTGAAGATAAATACTGGCCACCGGTAACGCGCATCGACGATGGATATGGCGACAGAAACCTTGTGTGTATCTGTCAGATTCCATCAGAGAATTACGAAGATTAACAATAGATTTTGAACATATGGGCGCCACTTCCTGAAACGGGGGGTGGCGCTTTTTTATGTGTTGAATATTATGTACTGTAGCACAGTGCATTGCATGTTCAAACTATTTTTTCTACTTTTATAAAGAAAAAGTATACAGCCTAACAGGAGATGATTCAGGATTATGCATGTTAATTCACTGGAAATAGATATATTATGGACAAAGATGCACAAGCTCAACAACACAATGCCAACGAGCAACAACTAAAGGCAGCAAACCAGCAGCTTGCTGCAAACGAACAACAGCTTCGTGCCGCAAATCAACAATTACGTGCCAATGAACAACAGATAATAGCGAGTGAAAATAAAATACGTTCCATCCTAAATAATAGTCCGTTTCCGGTGGCTGTAGTTGACACCAAAGATGAAAACATATTTTTCTGGAGCAAAAGTGCTATCGAGATGTTTGGGCACAATCCTAAAACCACAGAGGAGTGGTATGAACTTGCCTATCCCGATCCCGATTACAGAAGCCAGGTGATTGAACGTTGGAAACCTTATTTGAAAATAGCTGAAAAATCAGATCAGGCAATATATACAGGAGAATACAACATAACCTGCAAAGACGACACTGTTAAGATATGCGAAATATATGCACAGTTTATTTCTGATAACCTGATTGTTACTTTGAATGATATTACTAAACGAAAGAAAGCTGAAGAAGAATTTAAAGAAAGCGAAGAGAAATATCGACTTCTTCACGAAAGTGCAGCTCTGGGAATAGGTTATTACACGCCGGAAGGTATTGTGATATCATATAACACAGTAGCATCAAAAAATATGGGTGGAAAACCGGAAGATTATGCAGGTAAGTCATTGTTTGATCTATTCCCGAAAGAAGCAGCAGATGAGTATTTCAGAAGATTAAAAAAAGCTCTTAAGAGCCAAGAAATACTGGAATTTGAAGACTTGGTTGAACTTCCAAATGAAAAGAAATGGTTTTTGAGCACCTATACGAAGATAATTAATTCAAAGAAAGAAGTTCTGGGAGTTCAGATCATTTCGCAGAATATCACCGATCGTAAAATAGCCGAGGAAGCATTATCCCAAAGTGAACAAAGATATGATATAACAATGCAGGCCATAAATGATGGTATGTGGGATTGTGATATAGCAAGTAACAAAATATACTTCGATGATAGGTACTACACCATGGCAGGATATGAACCACTCGAATTTCCATGTGCTTTTGAAGAGTGGCAAAAACGAGTACACCCTGATGATGTTGAACCTACCTTAAAAGAAATTGACAGGCATGTTAAAAAAGAAACTAAAATTTTTGATGTTTCATTTAGGTTCCTAAAAAAAGATGGAAACTGGATGTGGATACGGGGAAGAGGAAAAATTGTTGAACATGACAAGGAAGGGAATCCACTCAGAATGGTAGGAACTCATACCGATGTAACATCTGGAATGGAGATTGAAATTAAACTTAAAGAAAGCGAAGAAAGCCTGCGAGAAGCGCAAAGAATAGCCAATATTGGCAATTGGTTCTTTGATCTGGAGACCGGCAAAGTTGAGATTTCTGATCAAATGCTACACATTATTGGTATAAAGGATAAAAGCGAGGTTTCAGATGTATCAGCGCATGAAAAATATTATACTCCGGAAAGTTGGGGGAGATATGCTCAGGCCCTGGATACGATAATTAATAAAGGCATTAGCGTAGAAGCCGAATTGGAATTCTCTGATTTAAACCCCAATTACCGCTGGGCCATTTCAACAGGTGAACCTATTTTTGACGAAAACAATAAAGTTGTACAAGTAAAAGGAACATTACAGGATATAACCGAACGTAAGAAAGCAGAAGAAGAATTAAAAGAAAGCGAAGAAAAGTATCGTTTATTTTTTGAACATGCTCCACTTTCCTATCAATCTTTAAACGAAAAAGGAAACATCATTAATGTAAACAAAGCCTGGTTGGAACTTTTAGGATATAGAAGAGATGAAGTTATTGGCAAATGGTTTGGAGATTTCCTGCACCCGGATCAAAAAGAGATTTTCAGAAAGTTATTCCCTGAAAATATAAAACGAAAGGACATTATCAGAGATGTTGTTTTTACGCTTACCAAAAAAAGTGGAGAATTTATTTATGCAGAATATACTGCAAAGATAGCATTTGATGAGCAGGGTGATTTTGTACAGACACATTGTCTGTTTGAAGATATTACTGAACGGAAAGCAGCAGATGAGAAATTACAATCTGCTTTTCAGCAGCTTCAGTCAAATGAACAACAGCTACAAGCAGCAAATCAGCAATTATCAGCCAATCAACAACAATTAAGAGCTACCAACCAGCAATTAATTACTGAATCAAACAAACTAAAGGTCAGTGAAGAAGAACTCAATACCATATTTAATACTGCTGCTGATGGAATGCGAGTGATAGGACCAGACTTCAAAATAAAGAAGGTAAATGATCCGTTTTGCAAGATGGTTGATTTATCGCGAGAGGATATAATTGGCAAATATTGCTATGATATTTTTTGTGGTGAATTTTGTGATTCCGAAGATTGTCCGATTAACCGATTACAAAAAAATAGTGAAAAAGGGTTTGAGGTTGAAATGATTAAGGTGAGACCTGATGGTAAAGAAATAGCAACCATAAAATCAGTAAAAAAACTGACGGATGAAAAGGGGAAGTTCATCGGCATTGTTGAAGACTTCCGTGACATAAGTGAATACAAAAAAGCGGAAGAAGAACTGATTTTTGCCAAAGAAAAAGCAGAAGAAAGCGACCGCCTCAAAAGTGCCTTCCTGTCAAACATGAGTCATGAGATACGCACTCCCATGAATGGGATTTTAGGTTTTACGAACTTATTAAAGCAATCACAGTTAAGCGGAGACAAAAAAGAAAAATATATACAAATTATTGAGAAAAGTGGTAATAGAATGCTGGCGACTATTAATGATATTATTGATATTTCAAAAATTGAAGCAGGGCAGGTTGAAGTATCGAAAATGGAATTATCCATTAATAAGATGCTGGATGAACAATATAACTTTTTTGTTAGGGAAACCGATAGCAAACAGCTTAAAATCAATTATAATCCGATAGTACCTGATAGTGATTCACGTATTATT
>PKSY01000010.1 GCA_002869405.1 Marinilabiliales bacterium | reverse complement strand
ATCTGGGAATAACTCTTAAATCAAGTGATGATTAGAAGAAATTGCTTGAAGATTTAAATGTGATTTAATCAAGGAAAATAAAAATATACTCTCCTGTTTTGTGCGGTTTTTTTAGCGAATCACATAACATCCTTATGATCAAATAGATGCGAATTAAAATTTGTTGATTTTGGGTGCCTCGCTTATCTTTGGTTCATGTTTGTAAGGAAAAAACGGAATAAAAGCGGAACCATAAGTGTTCAAATTATCCAAAAAATAAACAGAAGCAATAAAGTGATCAAGACCATAGGCTCTTCCTCTGATGGGGATGAGGTTGAGAAAATGTATCATCAAGCTTTATATGAGATGCCTCGTCTTTATGGCTCAACCCTTTTTGATTCTCCCAGTAATTCAGATATTTCCAACCTATGCAATGACTCAGTTAGAGTGTGTGGCCCTGATGTGGTTTTTTCAAAGATATATAGACATATTGGCTACGGGAGTATACGAGAACCATTACTCCAAGATCTGGTAATATCGCGAATTACTCACCCTGGAAGTAAGTTAAACCTCACCAAATACCTAAATGAAACGGGTAAGCAGGATATCTCGGTATATAGCATATACAGATTTTTAGATAAATTAAATCGAAGGCTAAAAACAACCATAGAAGAGATTACATTTAAATATACCAGGTCCATTTTGGGTGGAACAATTGGAGTTGTTTTTTATGATATGACAACTATCTATTTTGAGTCCAGCGACCCTGATGATTTTAGAGTTACAGGGTTTTCAAAGGAAGGCAAACATCAGAATCCACAAATTATGCTTGGGCTTTTAGTAGGGAAGGATGGATATCCAATAGGATATGAGTTATTTGAAGGAAATACATTCGAAGGCCACACATTGATTCCTGTACTGAAAAAATTTGCTACACGATTTAATATAGATAAACCTATTGTTGTTGCTGATTCCGGCCTTATATCAAAATCAAATATCGAGTTATTAATTAAAAATCATTATAGCTTCATCATTGGTGCCCGAATTAAAAATGAAAGCAGCACCATGAAAGAAAAAATATTAGCATTGACACTTGCCGATGGTGAGTATACTGCTATAGATAAAGGTGATGGCCTCATATTACATATTAGCTATTCAGAAAAGAGAGCTAAAAAAGATCATTTCAACCGAGAAAGAGGATTGGCTAAACTAGAAAAGAGGATGGCGTCAGGGAAATTATCAAAAGCCAATATTAATAACCGGGGGTACAACAAATTCTTAAACCTTGAAGGAGAGATTAAGCTAACACTTGATCAGAATAAAATAGATATGGACAAAAAATGGGATGGACTTAAAGGCTATATAACAAACACGGATTTGAATTCTTATCAAGTCATCGATAATTATAACAATTTATGGAAAATCGAAAAGGCTTTTCGTATTTCTAAAACAGACCTTCAGATCAGACCAATATACCATAGGTTGAGACCACGTATTGAAGCTCATATATGCATCTCTTTTATGGCATATCTAATTTATAAAGAGCTTGAACGAGTGCTACAAACAGCAGAATGTAATATTTCAATGAATACAGCCATTAAAGAAATTAACAAGATGTATGAGATAATTACAGAGGATAATAAAAGTGTAAGGCTAAAAAATAACGCAACACAGCAACAGATTTATGATCTAATCTCATTATCCTTTTAAAAAATGGGTGTCCCCCGCACAAAACAGGAAACAATCGGTAAGGTCAATGTGGACATGGGTGGTACGGCATGTAAAGTTCCGTTGGCTTCTCAATACATCAAAAAAGTTGAGGATAAAGGGTATCTCGGAAAGAAAAGAAAAAGTGCACGCTGTTAATCCTCTTCCGATTCCCAGGTGAGTTCATTATAAATAACTTTCAGGCTTTTGGGTACAATATCAAATCGTATGGGTGTATGACCCAGAGATTCTCCGTCGACTTCCAGAAAAATTGGCTTCGGAGCCTGAAGGTTTAATTTTGTGGTTCGCACGGTTCTTACTTCCGGCAATGAAGTAAAGCTTCCGTCATACAATTTCTTGATATTTCTGACAATTTTTAGTTTGGTGATGTGACTAATCATCGTGATATCAAACATTCCATCCCCCGGTATTGCATCCGGAAATTGCTTCATTCCATTCCCGGACCAGGGGCAAATTCCCACACTAAAAGAGAAGACCTTCATATCAATCTTTTCTTTATCAATGTATGCTGTGGCGCTGAGGTTTTTGTACCTGAACATTACCTTCAGAAGACTTGTGAGGTAAGATGCGGAGTTTCCCTTGCCCTGTGATTTAACCTCATTGGTTTTCTCTACCACCATGGCATCAAAGCCCATTCCTGCATTATTCAGGAAATAGCGGGTCATCTTTTTGTTGTCCTGGATGAATTCTACTTTGCCTGTATCCTGAATAAAGGTTTTTCCTTCAGCAATAACTTTTACGGCCTCTTCGTAATCGCGGGGGATTCCGTAAGTACGGGCCCAGTCATTTCCGGTACCAACGGGAATAAGTCCCATGGTAATATCGGTGGTATCATATTTTTTCTGCAAAAGAATACCGTTTACAACCTCATTAAGTGTACCGTCACCACCAACAACCAGAACTTTTTTAAACCCCTTGCGGATATATATGCGAGACATTTTTACGGCGTGGTTGGGATGTCGGGTAAAGATTGCTTTAAAGGGAATATTATACTTTACCATCAGGCTACTGATCTTCTTCCAGTCCTTTTCTCCCTTTCTTTTCCCCGCATTGGGGTTTACAATAACCAGCCAGTCCTGCATGAATTCCGATTAATAGGTTTCTGAAATTACCTGTTTGTACTCTTCCATAGTTTTACGTGCGGTTTGCTGCCTGGTAAAGTTAAGAATTTCTTTTTTTGCTTCCTTAACGAGATTATTTTTCAGCGTTTCATCCTCAATAAGGCGTATGACATTGTTGGCAAGCTGAACAGGGTTTTTTACTTCCGCGAGCAGGCCTGTTTTTTCATGTGTTACTATCTCCGGTATTCCGCCGGCTCTTGTGGCAACCACCGGTACTTCGCAGGCGTATGCATCAAGGATTGATGTTCCAAGACCTTCTGTTTCGCTGGTCATAAGATATATATCCAACTCAGGCAGGATATCCGGAATATCAGTTCTGAATCCGGTAAAAATCAGTGCATTTTGTAATCCCTTTTCAAAAATATATTCTGCGATTTTTTGCTTTTCAGATCCTTGACCGATAATCAGAAATGTTGTTTCAGGGTGTTTTTTTAATATCTCTGCCGCAGTATCCACAAAAGTGAAATAATCTTTATGGGGGGCCAGCGCAGCTACATTACCGATAATGGTGTTTTCTTCAGGTATTTTGAATAAATTCCGCAAAATCTTTTTATCGTGGCACTCTTTAAAACGATCCAAGTCGATGCCTGAATATACAACCTTTAGCACATTGGTATTCCTGATTGACGGCGATGTAACCTCTTTTATTTTCTCGCTGACACACAAAATCCTTTTAATATGCGGACTGTTATATTTTTTTCGGGAAAAGAGATTTTTATGAACCGGGAAATCTACTCTTCTGCTAATTATTTGAGGAGTTTTATTTCCTGCAAGAATCGAGCTGAGAAAAGCTGTGGTGTGTGCATGTGAGTCGTGTGCATGAATTAATGGCTGTTCATAGCTCTTGCACAGTTTTTTTAGTTTTATGGCAGCCGGAATATTTATTCCGGAATATTTTGAAAACCCGCAAACCTGAATTCCGGCATCTTTACAAAATACAGACAATTTGGAATTGTTTGGGGTCATAACAATCTGATCCACACCTTCTTTTTTCAGCTCACTGATCAGATATGCGATCTGCTGCTCTCCACCTCTCCAGGATTGTTTTGTTGATATATGTATTATTGTCATTGTTATCTCTTTTTCTTCAATGCCTTCGCTTTTGCATAGCGCAGATATACCGAAAATGCCGAATTCCGCGCAATAACGAATCCAAAATATCCATCCAGAAAACCTGCTTTCAGGAAATAAATTTTTACAAACCTGAAAACCGGCTTCAAGGCCAGGTGAAAACATGTTGTTCTTCGACCTTTCTCAACCAAATTTCCCGCTGCAATTTCAGAGTATCTGTTAATCTGTTTTATATGATGATTGATGGTGTTAATGGAGTAATGCAAAAGATTTCCACGGAGGTGCATTACCGCAGCGTTTTTATTTACATTCAATAACTCGTGCACAGGGTAATCATTCCATTTTGCGATACTTTTTTTGTAGAGCCTGACTTTTTTATCCGGATACCATCCGCCATGCTTAATCCATTTACCACAGAAATTTGTAAGCCTGTTCATGCTATATGCGTCGGCCTGAGGATTTGAGATTATATTCCCGATAGAATCCCTGAGTTCCGTGCTTAGTTCCTCATCAGCATCAAGTGACAGAATCCATTCGTATTTTGCCTGAGCATCAGCAAATTGTTTCTGTTTCCCGAAACCTTCAAAATCATGCGTAATAACCCTGGCACCCAGTGATAAACATATTTGCTGAGTGTTATCCTGCGAATGGCTGTCAACTACCACAACTTCAGAGGCTAAAGACGCTACAGATTTAATGCAGCGTGCAATATTTTTTTCCTCATCGCGTGTGATAATAACAACAGATAACTCAGCCATATTATTGGGTTCGAAAGGACAAAAGTAGGGATAAATATGGAATTTATGAATTGCAGAATTTTAATGCTTCCAAAAGCTCCTCGTAAAGAGAATCAATACTGTAAAGAGCTCCAGTCGGCCCAGCAGCATTAATAATGATAAAAACCACTTTCCTCCTTCCGGAATGGCGGCATAATTTGACACCGGACCGACAATTCCGATTCCCGGGCCAATATTTCCCAGTGTCGCAGCAGTAGATCCAATAGCGCTCTCAAAGTCAAGACCCAGTAATGACATCACAAGGGTTCCTCCTGCAAAAATCAGAAAATAAATCAGGAAAAATGCCAGTACATTATTCACAAGCTGTTGTGGTACAACCCTTCCATTTATCCTGACCGGAATAATAGCGTTGGGGTGCACCTGACTACGCATCTCAAGGCGGCTGTTCTTCAACAACAGTAAAAGCCTTGAAATCTTTATTCCACCACCGGTACTTCCCGCACATCCGCCGGTAAACATCAGCAATACAATTACAAACCATATAAATGATGGCCACTGTAGGTAATCATAAGTTACAAAACCTGTGGTAGTAACAATCGAAACAACCTGGAACAGCGTTTGCCTGAAAGCCTCCTCAACAGGATGGAGATTTTTTAGGATGAGGGTTAATGCAATAAAAATTGTACTAACAAGTATTATTGCTAAATAAAACCTCAGCTCCTGGTCTTTACTGACTTTCTTTATCATCCCTTTTAATGCAAAATAATGCATGGTAAAGTTTATGCCGGCGAGCATCATAAAGATAATCACCACATACTGGATGTAGGGTGAGTAATTGGCGATGGATGCATTCTGGGTTGAAAAACCTCCTGTTGCGAGTGTTCCGAACGAGTGGCACAGCCCATCGAAAAGGCTCATGCCTCCAAACATTAAAAGTACGGTTTCCAGGAGTGTAAATGCTACATAGATTGCCCAGAGTCTTTTTGCGGTTGCTGCGACACGAGGATGAATCTTGTCGGGTGTCGGTCCGGGAACCTCAGCAATGAATAGCTGCATGCCGCCAACTCCAAGAAGTGGCAAAATAGCCAGTGAAAGCACAATGATTCCCATACCACCAATCCAGTGTGTCATGCTCCTCCAGAAAAGAATTCCCTTTGGCAGTGACTCAATATCATTAAGAATGGATGCTCCGGTGGTTGTAAACCCGCTCATGGTTTCAAAAAAGGCATTTGTATAGTCAGGAATGGCTCCGCTAAGCACAAAAGGAATAGCACCAAAAAGGGATATAATAATCCAGGCCATTGTTACTATTACAAAACCTTCCCGCTTTCCGATATCTTTTTTGCTCCCTTTGCGTGTAAAAATGAGCCCGGCTGTTCCTGTCAGAAAAATAAAAACTGCAGACAGAAGCAGTGCAAGTAAGTCATCTTTCCCGTTCATCAGGGTGCTGAACTGCAGCGAACGACTACCATAATAGTATGAAAATGGCACAGCCAGAAGAATGGCAAAAGATTCAATAATCAACAGCATACTGATGACTTTGAAGATTAGCCGAAAATTAATGGGAAAAAAACTCTTTGCCATTCTCTAGTATTTGGGAACAAATATAGATTCTTTGTGATGATCTGACAAATCGTATTTTACAATCTATTGTTTCCAAAATGATTTTGTGAATATCATTAGGAGTGTAAAAATCTCCAAACGCCCGAGGAGCATTATGAATGATAGAACATACATTCCAAAAACAGAAACATTGGCATAATTATTTATGGCACCAACTACCCCGAGTCCTGGTCCGATTCCGCCCAAACAACTGGCTGTTCCTCCTGCAGCGCTTTTTAAATCAAGACCAGCCAGAACCATTAACAGAGTCCCAATTACAAAAGTTATTATGTAGAATATAAAGAATGCCTGAACATTAAGAATTGTATCGGAATTCACATTGGTTTTATTATATCTGACCGGAATTATTGCATTGGGATGAATCCTTCTTTGCATTTCAGATCTGGAAATTCTTAATAATAGCAAATGCCGGAATGATTTTATTCCCCCTGCGGTTGATCCTGCCATTCCACCGGAAAACATCAATAAAAAAATAATAAACCAACCTATCTGAGGCCAGACCTCATAATCAGTAGTTATAAAACCGGTACATGTGATAACGGAAATTACCTGAAATGACACATCACGGAAAGTATGTTCAAGGCTCAGTAAAGGGTTTTTTACCATTAAAATGACAACAAGGGTAACTATCGAAAGCCCAACAGTTTTGAAATAAAACCAAAGTTCATTGTTACTGAATGTTTTTTTGAATTTACCTTTTATGAAATAGTAATGAAGTGTAAAATTTATCCCGGCAAGCAGCATAAATGTCATAATTACATATTGGATATACGGACTATATTCTGCGATAGATGTGTTTTGCGTGGAGAAACCTCCGGTAGCAACTGTCCCAAATGAATGACATACAGCATCAAAGATATTCATCCCGCCCAGACGCAGAAAAATTATTTCCAGTAATGTAATAATCACATATACAAATGATAGTCGCAGTGCAGTGCCTTTTATATGTGGATGGATTTTTTCAATTGTGATTGATGAGGTTTCAACAGAGAAAAGCTGCATGCTGCTGCTTCCCAACAACGGCATAATGGCCGTAAATAGCACAATAATACCAATTCCGCCAATCCAGTGAGTCATGCTTCTCCAAAATAATATCCCCTTCGGTAAAGCTTCAATATCATTAATAATTGAAGCACCTGTTGTTGTATATCCTGAAATGGTTTCAAAAAATGCGAGATTAAAATTGGGAATTGTATTCGACAAAAGATAAGGTAGCGTTCCGAATACAGATATTATAATCCATGATAATGAAACTATGAGATAGGCTTCCTTTATCCTGAGGTTAATTTTTTTCATTTTGCCGGGTATTCCCATTAATAACCCGCAAAAGAAGGAGATTGCAGAGGATTTAGCTATGGCCAGAGCTATATCAGTTTCATGAAAAATCAGAGCCACCGGAATACAGAAAGCCATAAGAACCCCTGTTATCATTAATAATAAGCCAAGCGCTTTTACTACTCCCGGCCAATTAATAATTCTTTGGTGTTTGATGAAAAAAGTCATTTTTTTATCCGCGTAGCAGATTTGCCATTCCTCCCGGTTTAAACATTTTGTTTACCTTTTGCAGGGATTCGGGAAGTGAAAATACGACAACTTTATCGCCCTCCTGAATTTGCATTTCTCCTGTTGCAATAATACTCTCATCACCGCGCAGAATACCACCTATAATTGAACCTTTGGGCATGTGGAGCTTTTTAATCGGGGATTTCGTGATAGGCGTATTGGGACGAACCACAAACTCCAGTGCCTCAGCATCTATTCCACTTAAACATTTTAACGACATCACCTCGGCATCCATGGTAAAGCGAACAATATGCGACGCAGTTATAAGTTTTTTGTTGATTACAGCATCTACTCCAAATCGTTGTGCCAGGTCTATATAATCCACATTCTCTATAAGAGCTATAACTTTTCTTACTCCCAGCTTTCTTGCCAAAAGACAAGTCAGAATATTGGTTTCGGAATTATTGGTAACTGCAACAAAGGCATCCATATTTCTGATACCCTCATCTTCCAGAAGCTCCACATCTCTGGCATCTCCATTAATAATCAGCGTGTTGCTAAGGTTATCAGTAAGGTGCATGCAGCGATCCTTGTCGATCTCTATGAGCTTCAGATTCAGCTTGTTCTCTAATAGTCGGGCCGTTTTCCTGCCAATGCGTCCTCCACCGATAATCATAACATTTTTAATAGGAATCTTACTCTTGCCGCTTAACTCGAGCATGTGCTGAATCCCCTCTTTTTTGCAGATTACATATGCCAGATCATCAACTTCAAACTGATCACAACCTTTCGGAATAATAGTTTCTGAGTTTCTGTGTATTGCAACCGCTCTGAAAGGCAGATCCGGATGTGATTGCGCGATCTCCATAAGCGTCTTACCAATTACCCTGGCATTTTTCTCCAGCCGGATAAGGAAAAGAGAAAGGTTTTCATTGGAGAAATCCACTACCTCTGTGGCTGCAGCCTGATCAAACAAATGTATGATTTCATTTGCAGCAATCCGTTCCGGACAAACAAGCTCATCAATACCCATCTCTTTAAAGAGCTCAGTGTTCCTCTCCGATAGATATTCAAGGTTGTTGATTCTGCAGATAGTCTTCTTTGCACCAAGTTTTTTCCCGAGGCTGCAAGTCAGAATATTCGTTTTCTCATCGTGTAAAACAGAAATCAGAAGATCGGCTTTCTGCACATTTGCATTCTCCAGTACTCCGAATGATGTGGAGTCTCCGGTTATTGTAAGAAGATCCGTGTGAGCTTCAACCAACTTCAAAAGCTCCTGATGTGGATCTACAATAGTGATGTTATGATTTTCTCCACTGAGCATTTTTGCCAGGTGAAAACCAACTTCACCATCACCTGCGATTACAATATTCATAATTATAATATTTGCCTGCAAAAGAAGGTATTTCAATTGTAAATGTCAATTACAATCGTAGAAACCTCAAAAAAGTATATGAATAATAGGTGTTTTACTGATAATTAATGTATTGTGAAGTCATCCCAGTCTGGACCTACCGCGAACTTTTCTCTGAATGAATTCAGTTCAGCCAGATCGATGGTAGCATTAATCACTAATTCTTTCGATGCTTCGGCTTTAGCCATTACTTCACCTCTGGCATTAAACAGAACAGAATCTCCGCTATAGTTTAACCCTTCTCCATCGGTGCCCACTCTGTTGACCCCAAGCACAAAGCACTGGTTCTCTATAGCCCTTGCCTTCAGTAATGCACTCCAAACTTGTGATCGGGGAGATGGCCAGTTTGCTGTGTAAATCAATACGTCATATTCATACCCGTGTTCCTTCGAGAATCTGTTTCTTGACCATACGGGGAAACGCAAGTCATAACATATTAATGGCCTGAATTTTATACCTTTAAGATTAAAAGTCTTCAGTGAATTCCCTGCATTGAAATTCTTGTCTTCTCCACCATAAGTAAAAAGATGCCTCTTGTCATAATAACTGATTGACCCATCTGGTGATATCCATAGAAACCTGTTGTAAAACTGGTTCTTTTCCTTGATAATAACGGATCCACTGATGACAAGATTTTTTATGGCGCTTAGTTTTTGCAGTTCTTTAATCTCAGCACTGTCCTGTGAGATGGCGTTAGGCTCCGGGTTTACCACAAAGCCTGTAAGGAACATCTCCGGAAGAATCACCAACCCGGTATCATCACTCAGTGATTCAATTATTTGTTTGAATTTACTGAGATTGGCAGCATGATTTTGCCAAAACAGTGATGCCTGTACAAACGCAATATTTACTGTTCCCATTTTTCAAAAATAGAGGTTTTCTCCCATTATTTACAAATGTACACCTGCACCGGGACCCAAAGGTATACCGGTAAGCAGCCATATAACCAGAAGAATTGCCCAGCCGATAAAGAATGTAATGGAATAGGGCAGCATTGTGGCTACAAGTGTTCCGATACCGGCATTCTTGTCGTACTTCTGAAAATATACAATAATCAATGCAAAGAAACTCATCATCGGTGAGATAACATTTGTAACGCTGTCTCCGATTCGGTATACAACCTGTGTTAGCTCAGGAGTATATCCCAGAAACATAAACATTGGAATGAAAACCGGCGCCATTAATGCCCATTTTGCAGAAGCGCTGCCCATAATAAGATTTATCAGGCCTGAGAAGACCAGGAATAACAGTACTAAAGGAATGAGACCCAGGTTCATGCCATGAATAAATTCTGCACCATCAATAGCCAGAATAATTCCAAGATTACTCCAGTTGAAGAACTCCACAAATTGTGCGGCAAAAAATACCAGCACAAGGTATGCTGAAAGTGATTTCATGGATTCTGACATCCCTTTCATCACATCGCTGTCGTTTTTATATTTCCCTGTAACCACACCATAAACAATACCCATTAGTCCTCCAACCACAAATAGCACAGCTACAACACCTTTTAGCACAGGGGATTGCAGAAGATCTCCGCCTTCACCACGAAGAATTCCGTTTTTTGGTAAAATGCCGATAAGTATCAATGCAACAAAAAATGCAAAAACAATTCCTGACCTTATAATCCCTTTTTTCTCAACAGGTGATAGATGATCTATTTTTTCTTCTTTTAATTCGCTGTTTTTATATGGTCCGAGGCGCGGAACAATAATTTTTTCTGTAACAAGAGTTCCCAGAATTGCTATCACAAAAGTGGAGGCAACCATGAAAAAATAATTTGCCGTTGGATTCACGATATATTCGGGGTCAACAAGTCGGGCAGCCTCCTGCGACAACCCTGCAAGAAGAGGATCAATAGTTCCGAGGATTAAATTGGCAGAAAACCCGCCTGACACCCCTGCAAATCCTGCAGCCATTCCCGCAATAGGATGCCTGCCTATGGCCATAAAGATTGTTCCTGCAAGTGGGACAAGCAGCACATATCCGACACTTGAAGCCAGGTTGGAAAGAATTCCCGCAAGGACAATAATGAAAGTCAGCAGTTTTTCAGGTGAATATAATACCAGTCCGCGAATCAGCACCGCAATAAGCCCACTGTGTTCGGCAAGACCAATACCAAGCATGGCAACGATTACAATTCCTAATGGCGCAAACTCGGTAAAATTGGTTACCATGTGTGTGAGAATCAGATGGATGCCATTGCGACTTAACAAGTTTATAACTTCATATTTCTCACCCGTCCCGGGATGAATTGCTGTAAGATCCAGCGCAGAAAAAATCGCTGATAGTACTAATACCGATAAGGCAAAAATCCCAAACAGGGTCGCCGGGTGTGGCAATGCATTCCCCACTTTTTCTACTCCGTTAAGAAAGATGTCTACTGGTTTTTTCTTCATACACGATTCTTTTTTGAGGGGTCAAAAATAAACAGATTTATATGCAAATTGTTGAATTTGTGAAAAAATCGAATATTTGTATCTGCGCACAGATGTGCGGTTTTTCAAGCCATTTGCTTTTTTTCTATCACCGAATTTTTCAATGTATACATTATAATAGAGGCGGTAAGCATTTGGTATTATTGAAACATAGAGATTTTGTATCTTTATTGGGAAATAGGTTTAAGATGAGTTTTCGTATTTTGGCATACATGTTGACCTATGCACCAGACAACAATCAAATATTCGGGGTAATGAAAAAAATTCTAACGCTTTCTCTGCTGCTTTTTTTGGGGCTATTGGTTTTTCCACAGTCGATACAGGATCATAACCGCTCCTCTTTTTCAATTATAAATGAAACACAAAATTCTGTTACTCTTCAATTCGAACTCCCTTCCTGGTATCTCGAAGATGCAGATGTTAAAGGTTTAAAAGAAGCCAAGACCATTCATTGCGGAATTACAGGTGTTACAATGGAGGAAGGCGCCCCCGAACTTCCGCACTTCAGCACCTCAATAAGAATTAATGGCTCCAACCCGACTACAGAGATTGTTAACAGCGAATATTTTGAAATCGAAAATGTTGTAATTGCACCTTCCCCCGGATTAGGGGAGCGTGGAGCAGATAAAAGGAAAAGAAAAGTAAGCCCTGAAGCTTATAATCGTAACAATTTTTATCCCACCACACTAATCACTAACAGTGATCCATTTATTTTCAGAGATGTAAACGGAGTATCAATAAATATTTCTCCCTTCAGCTATAACCCGGTTACAAAGATTTTACGGGTGTATAAGAAATTCGAAGTGAAACTCTCATTTCAACCCGGAAGCAGCACGACTGAAAAAGTGAGGTCATCGCGGGATTTTGAATCGCTGCATGGAAAATTATTCCTGAATCAGGGAAGTGGCAACAGAGATGTTAAGGGTTATGAGGCGCCACAAATGATGATTGTGGCACCAAAGGAATATTTTGCCGCTTGTGAACCCTTCAGGAAATGGAAAAATCAAAAAGGTATTAAGACTACAATGGTTGATGTTGCTCAGTATTCAGATGAATATGAGCTTAGAGACTTTGTGAAGCAACAGTTTTTGGATAATGGTTTGATGTTTTTAGTTTTGGTTGGTGACGCAGATAGAGTGCCCACATTTACAGTGGAAAATGGTTATTCTGACATGATGTATGGATATTTGGAAGGAGATGACCATTTTCCGGATGTTTTTGTGGGACGCATATCTGCCGACAACGCCGCCGGAATTGCTTCACAGCTACAACGATTTATTGATTATGAAAAGAACCCGTTTACAGGCAGAGACTGGTTTTCTGATGTAATTGGCGTGGCATCAAAAAGCGGCCCCGGTCATAATAATGAGATGGACTTCGAGCACATACGAAATATTCAGCAACGTTTATTAAATGCCACTTACCGCAATGCGATTGAGAATTTTGACGGCTCTCAGGGAGGTGGTGATCCTGAAGGTGATGTGCTGACTGAGGACCTGATATCACAGATAAACAATGGTGCAGGCGCAGTGTTTTATGCCGGCCATGCCGCGGAGGAGTATTGGTTTACTTCCGGGCTGAATGTGGATTATATTGATGAACTCAGAAATGAAGAAATGTTGCCGGTATTCTTTTCTGTTGCCTGTCGCTCAGGAAACTTTGTAGATGGAACCTGCCTGGGTGAAGCACTTTTGAATGGAAATAATAATGGAGTTCCGGTTGGTGCAGCGGGAGCATTTATGTCTTCGGGCTCAATATCATGGGTAGCTCCAATGCATGCACAGGATGCCATGGCTGAACTTATTGCCGACGAAAAATCTGGAAACTCTGTTGGTGCCATTGCTGCCGGCGGATGTGCGAAAATGAACGAAGTCTATTTCTGGGCAGGAGATAAGATTACAGATACATGGGTGCTCTTT
>PKSY01000048.1 GCA_002869405.1 Marinilabiliales bacterium | reverse complement strand
TAGAGAAGAAAACAATTGCAACGGGATCGGTAATACCAAGAAAAGAGATTGAAATCAAACCTCAGGGTGTTTCCGGAATTGTGGATGAACTCTATCTCGAACCGGGCGTGATTGTGAAAAAAGGAGATCCCATCGCAAAAGTCAAAATCATTCCTGATATGATTAATCTGAGGGCTGCGGAATCTCGCGTTACACAATCCGAGCTCAATTATAAAAATGCTGAGGTAAATTATAACCGCGACCGTGATCTGTATAACAAGGAGATTATCCCGCGTATTGAGTATGAGCAGACTGAGCTTTCTTACAATACAGCACGTGAAGAATTACAGGCAGCGAAAGATAATCTTCAGCTTATTCAGGAGGGTGTGACAAAAAAAATGGGCAGTGCCACAAATACCATTATTCGTTCTACCATCGATGGAATGATTCTCGATATTCCCGTGAAGGAAGGATACTCGGTGATTCAAAGCAATACTTTTAATGCGGGTACTACAATCGCAATTATTGCTGATATGAATGAGATGATTTTCCAGGGTAAAGTGGATGAAACTGAAGTCGCCCGCCTCTACGAAGGAATGGATATCTCCCTGACTATCGGGGCAGTAGAGGATACTTCTTTCCCCGCAAAGCTTGAGTATATCTCTCCAAAAGGGGTAGTGGAAAATGGTGCTACGAAATTCGAAATTAAGGCTGCGGTGTACGATATGTACGGAATGTTTATTCGTTCCGGTTATTCTGCAAATGCTGAGATTGTACTCGACAGGCGTGACAGCGTACTTGTTGTGGATGAAGGGCTTTTGATTTTTGAGAATGATTCCACTTTCGTGGAGATTGAGTCTGAGACACCACAAGTGTTCGAGAAGAAAGCCATTGAAACAGGATTATCTGACGGAATAAAAATTGAAGTTGTTTCCGGAATTGATAAAGATGCTAAACTGAAAGGTGCCGAAGTGAAGGAGATGTAAACTTTAAAACAGCGCCAACTGGCTGTCATCTTTTTTAGGTTTTTTCTTGTGCTCCTGTTTCTCCCGTTTTACCAGTTCGTTATCGATGCGATGGAGGAAATGGCTGCGGGGCAGGGCATATGTTCTTCCTGTGAGCACTCTGCGTGTGGCATGTGTGAGGAAAAGGTACTCTCTTGAGCGGGTCATGGCCACATACAGCAACCGCTCCTCCTCTTTTACATCTGCAACACGCGACTCAAAGAGCGAGTATGGCAGCAGCCCGTCTTCCAGTCCTGCCACAAAAACACACCGGA
Source organism: Marinilabiliales bacterium (assembly GCA_002869405.1). GTDB lineage: Bacteria > Bacteroidota > Bacteroidia > Bacteroidales > BM520 > BM520. Next base: position 12,480 of record PKSY01000048.1, on the reverse strand, counting down.
ATTCAAGCCCTTTTGATGCATGTATTGTCATCAGGCTTACCTTTTCCGCCTTGTCGATGTGGTAATCCGCCGGAACGCCCAACATCACGGCTTCCAGGAAATCCTCTACCGTATCATAAGCCTTCATCTCCTTTATGATGCGCTCCATATGATACCACGTCACATCTGTCTTCAGTTGCTTTGCCAGATTTCGGATAATGAATTCCGGGTTGTTCTCTTTTTCAAGATTTGGCGGATACTGAATTTCCTTTTCCTGAAGGAACTCTTTAACTACAGGGTTTTCCGGCAGGTAAATATCTTTTAGAATGTAGATGATGCTTTTAAATGGTTCTGCCTTTATCCATGGCTCTTCACCGGTACGCTGGAAAGGAATACTGTGATCATTAAAGGCCTTTTCAAAAGCTTCCATCTGCCTTGAGGTTCTGCACAAGACTGCAAAGTCGGAAAGGCTGTCAATATTTTCATACTTCTGCCCGGAACTCACACTGCTGTCCATGGAGAAAAAGCGCAACCCTCCCATCATCTCCTCAATTTTGCGGGCAACATACTCTGCCTCCGAAGCTCCGCTCTCATTTCTTACAATGTGCAGCTTAACACCCGGATTCACTCCGGCAAGAATGGGCTTCTCAGCCTCCAGAATATCTCCTGATGCCTTTACAATCTTCTCACTGCAACGGTAACTGGTAGTAAGATGATACCTCTCAGGTTCATATGCTGTTATGAAATCCTGCAAAAGGTCTCTGTCAGCACCACGAAAACCATATATCGACTGATTTGGATCGCCAATGAGGAAAACATTTGAATCTTTTCCCGGTGCCAGCATTTTTAGCATTTCATATTGAATGCCATTCATATCCTGGCACTCATCCACAAGAATCCAACGGTATTGATTACGTGTTTTTTCAAGCAGAGGAGCGTGTTTTCTCATCTCTCTTACCGGCCTGACCAGCAGATCATCAAAATCGAGCAGATCATGATTTTGCAGGTAATCCTCATATTTGAGATACAGTTCCATCACATTTTCTGCAGGGTCGGGAATGCCAGTCGTTTTTATATTGGAGAACTTGCGAAATAGTCTGATGTGATCCCTGCGCTGGATCTCGGGAGCTAGCTTTTTTAGTATTACCGACTTATCCTGATCATCAATAATTCCGGAGTGCTGCAGGTTATTATTACGGAGCCATTTCAGCCCGAAAGCATGAAAAGTATCTATTTGAGGTTTTTCAGCCTTTTCCTTTTCGGGAAGATCTTCCAATCGCTGGCGCATCTCTTTTGCCGCTTTGTTGGTAAAGGTTAATGCGAGGATCTCTTCCGGACGGGCAATTTTTTCATGTATCAGGTTTGCAACACGCTGTGTCAGCACTCTGGTCTTTCCCGTTCCGGGACCGGCAATCACAATGGCCGGATTTTCCCCGTGTGCTGCAGCATTTTTTTGCATGGGATTGAGGCCGGAGAGTGGCGTTCCATTGCTGAAGATTTTCTCTCCCTGCTCTGATAAGATGTTCTGAGAGCTGTTTGTTTTTCGGAGCTGTAAATACTCTTCCACATTAAAGTTCAGCGTCTCCCTGCGTTGTGGTGAGGTCTCCTGCTGTGCTGCAGGTTTAAAAAGCGAAGCGGTGTAGCTTGTGTCGTTAAGGTCGTGCGAAGTAAAGACTTTTATCTCTCCATACTGGCCGTCGAAACCTTCACTGATATAGATCTCCTTGTTTCGCATTCTGCGGATTCCTTCACCCAGCAGAGAACCTCCAACAGCGGAAATATCCTGAATGTCCCGGTGCATCAGTATCTCCAGCTCCGGCCCCAGATGATGTATAAGTTTATGATACTCTGCATCAACCTTTTTTGATCCGGGTTTTACCTTCATAATCTCCCCAATAATCTCTTTCAGGGCAATGACAGAGAAGAACGGAGCGGGTAAGTCTTTCTCCTGAGGAGCCTTTCTGTCGGCCAGCTCAGCAATACGGTTCATCACACCATAAACCACTTTTTTACCGCACACAGGACAGATACCGCGATGTTCTTCTGTTTGAAGGGGATTCCAGCATACGCCGCATTTGCGGTGCCCGGCATAATGGTATTTTCCTTCCTGCGGGAACATATCAATAGTCCCGCCCCACACATCGGGAGTGCCTTTGATAATGGACTCTGTAAGACCTGAGTAGGAGAGGTCTCCCAAAACGATATTGGCGTTGCGACCAAGTTTTTCGGGGCTATGAGCATCGGAGTTTGACAGCAGGGTGAAGTTATCCAGAAAACTGCACATGCGGTTCATGGCAGGATCTGTGGAAAGCCCTGTCTCCACAGCATGGATATGCGATGTCAGGTCTCCGTAACACTCATGGATGGAGTCAAACCCACTCTTCTCACCCAATGCCGAAAACCAGGGTGTCCAGATATGTGCAGGAACAAAAAAGAGACTTTTACTCTGCTCAAGACATAGTTCAAGCAAGTCGCGCGAATCCATACCCAGAATAGGTCTTCCATCGCTGGTGATATTAAAACTACGATGTTGCAGCTCGTGCTGAATGGCGCGGGCTTCCTGAAAAGAGTTTACGAAAAGTACATTATGTACCTTTCGTGTTTTACCACCTTTTTTATAGATATTGCTGATCTCTGCAGTAAGAATAAACCTGGGGTCAGGCGAGTCGGGCACATGGCACGGCAACCGATACTCCTCTTTCAATCTGTAAAGACCGTTTCCGTCCGGCACCAGCTTCTCTTCCAGCTCTGCGAGCCACGAAGGATGCGTGAAATCACCGGTCCCGACTAACGTAATACCCTTGTTGCGGGCCCACAGATCGAGATACTCCGGCACCAGCTGCTTGCTGGTAGCCAGCGAAAAACGACTGTGAATGTGAAGATCAGCAATATACATTCAGCAATTATTCAGCCTTGATGATAATTTTGCTGTAGTTTTCTGTACTCCAAAGATCAAAGAGCGCCTTGACCTCCGGCCACAGTTGCTCTTCAGCAACAGGATCCGGAACACGGAATTGTTTAGTCATTTTTACCTGCTTTCCCTCTACCGTATAATTTATCTTTACAGTACCAAAACTGTTCTTTAAAATTATGTTTTTGGCAGGAAGTACAAAGGCATATCCATCAGGAATTGAAACTTCAAAAGTATAGTTTATATCCAGTCCGTTGCCAATGTCAATGTCTGAATTTCTTGAACTTTGCAGTTCATAGGGCCAGGTGTGAGCCGGGTCATAACCAAGGTATGGCAATTCAAGAATAAAGTACCCGTTTTTGGCTTTCACCGGGTTATCAGTCATCATCTTAAATGAAATATTTGAGCTTAATGAAGAGACATCAAATGCTGTAACATGCTTGTTATTTACCGGTAAACCCTTCATTTCTCTGACATGCATTGCAGTATCTGCTGCTCTTAAAACCGGTACTCCTTTCCCTGAAAGGGTCATAGATCCGTTAATGATACTTTCTTCAGGACCAAAAGCTATTTTCAGTCTCATGGTTCGCTTTGTGTCAGGGCCTGGGAAATCTTCAAAGCGCAGGCTCTCAACTGCAGGATCCAGAGGAAGTACGCTGTATCCGGGATAATTAAGTGCTGCGTCGAAGCTGTTCATGTGATCTGTGTTCAGATAGATTCTCTTTCCCTCTTTTGGGTTGACCTGAACGAGATATCCTTTTATTTCGTTGAGGTTACCGGCTTTCTTGTCGGGAGTTTCCGGAGCAAAGAGTGCCACAGGATTGGCATTGATACCTCCGGCACGAAGCATTGCTGCCAGAAGAAGCGCATTCTCCGCACTTGAACCGCCATTACTGTTCCACACCTCTACAGGGGTTCTAAGCTGATAACCAAGATATTTCTCATTGATACCAAAATGGTGAATTTCATTCACAACAATATCCTGAATTGCAGCTATCTTCTCCATCTCAGATTTTGCCTTTTTAGTGGCTGCAGCTACTGCTTTACTCATCTGAGGTGTCACTTTCAACTGAAAAGCTTCCTGGTTTACATAACTGTCAACCAAACGGTGAAGATCCTTTGATGTTGAGAATGTTAGCACCGGAACTCCGGTATGGTCTGCCTTCTGCCAGTAGTCGTGTGATAATGCATTAATGGCCACAAAAGTAAACGTATATGTTGTGAATCCGTTGTCGGTGTTTACTTCCGGACCGGTGCGCAGCTTCGTGATGTTATAGTTGAAAGGTGTTCCTTCCGGTACTTTTACAATAACTTTCATGTTTTCCACCGGATCGCTTTGAGGAATTATTACCTCATCCATCAGCGCAGGATAAAATCCGGCTTTTGTATTAATCACATAATCAAGATGGATTGTGGCGCCAACCTCAAGGGCGGTGTGCGTTACCACCATTTCGCGCAGATGAGCTGCGTGAGGGAAGTCAGCAGCAGCCCTTGGCAGAACAGGGTTGAAAGCATTTTCAGGAGCTACAACCTTTTTACCGTCAGCCATAATGGTGTAAGCCTCATCAATGGCCAGTTTCTGCGCCTCAGGATTAAAAACGATAAATGTTTCACCATAAGTGCGATTAAAAGCGTAGTGAGTATTTAAGGTGAGCTCTTTTACCTCGCGGTACTGCATCCTTCCGTCAGGATAGAGGGTATAATGTTTTTCAAAATTGTTGAAAACAGCATCGCTGCTCTGTGCAAGCGAAACAACCGAAAGGAAGAGTCCTGCGATGAGCAATGCCGGAAATCGATATATCTTCTTATTCATAATGTTTTTGATTTAAAATTAACGAGCCAGGATTACAGGTTCTTCCATCATATAGCGCTGGTTGTCAACAGCAGTTTTGAAACTACTCCAGTCTTCAGGTTGGAAAACACGCTTCTTGATGGTCACTTTCTGGTTGAAAGTGAGTTTTCGCTTAGAAACTTCATAAGCCCCGGAGTAATCAGCACCTGTTCCGGATACTGTCTCTGCTTCCGGCAGATATACAACCTCTTTATACTTTGGCAGTTTAACCTCTTCGTTCATCTCCAGCAATAAAGAACAACCTGTTCTGAAAGGATATGTCCGTTCATCATAAGAGGTATTGGTATATAAATGTCCCATTGCACGCTGGTAAACGCCCTTTGCTACAAAAGGTGTGAAGATTACTTCATCCTCAGTTACAACAGCATAATTTGGAATCTCATAAGTGTATGTCATCTTCACTGGCGTATTCTGATAATCGCTGTTTTTTGTATGTGTAACATCTTTGAGGATGGCATTTGGAGATACTTTGAGCAGCTCCTTCTCCAGGTTATCCTGCCAGGTTGCTATGGGAGCACGGGAGAAAACACCGCGAACCGATGCATCGGATTGTCCTTCTGCTTCGATGGTAAAAGTACCTGTGAGTGTACCATCACTCTTAATTTCCGACGTACCATTGATATAGATATAATGATTTTCCGGCGGAGAGATTGGCGTTTCCATGAGGTCAGCGCCTTCAGGCAATCCCATGAGGTAATTTTGCTGCTGTTCGCGGCTCGACCACAGCTCTCTGACACCGGGAACCCAGGTCGGGTCAAGGATCATATATTCGCCATTATGGAGTTGAACAACGGTAACACTGTGGTTAAACTGGTCGGCAGGGATGTAATCAATACGGGAACCGGCCATGGTCATGGCTGCGTATGACTTGAACCCGGCGGCACGAAGCATGGTGATAAGCATTCCTGCTTTGTCTTTGCAAACACCGCAACGGTCGGTAAAAGTCATATCTCCGGTGTGAAGCGTATAGCCTTCACCTTCGCCCATGCTGATGCCTGAGTAACGAATCTCATCAGCACACCAGTGCGTCAGTTTGGCAATACTGTCCATCTCATTTTTCGCGCCTTTAAGAATTTCATTCACCTTTGCATCAATTTCCGGTGTAGACTCAAAGCTTCCGAAGTCTTCATTTACGCCGTAAAACCACATCGACTTGGCATACCAGTCGGGGCTGGTGGAGAGCAGCAGCTTTGGAGCCACATCCGACCAGGCTACCATTCCTGATTCGCGCTTCATTGGTAAAATGTCTCTTTTTGTAAAGCTGTAGATTTTTGTATTATCTCCAAACTTAACAGAGCTTCTGACCTCTCCGTTATAGAACTCATATTGCAGCTCTTTTGATGAAGGGATAATAACTTCATAGTATTTTTCAAGAACAGGTTCATTGCTGAAAAATTCCACAATATCGTAGTAGTGACCACGCATGGGCGGGATATAACGCTCATCATCTTCCTCTCCGGCGAGCAGAGCATAGGTATAACCTTTTTTGAAGAAGACCACTTCCACCGCATCACCCGGGTTCAGACGGCCAATTTCCAGCATCTTTTCCCTTGCACCCCAGTAGATTGCCCGTGCCGGTGCAGGATAATCGATTACTTTCGATACATCGTAGTCAGTTGTACGGCCATCTGCATGATGTACCTTAACCATTTTAATATCCACAAAGGCAGATAGCGGATCGTAACCATATTTTATCACGCTAAGATCCAATGCTCCTTTTGCATTCAGGATCTTATAGAGTTGATGAATGTGAACATAGCTTAATCCGGTTTCCTGCACATCAACTATAGTAGAGTCGAAAACTGTGATTTTCGCTGCATTGGGGTATTTATCAGTGCCCCCCGCTTCAGAAATAAGCGTTTTTATGTTTTGTGCAAAGAGGCCTCCCGAAAGGAGTATCACACAAAACAGCATCAATAGTCTTTTCATATAATAAGTTTTGAATCTGAAATTTAATCAGGCTAATTTACGATAATCTGCGGTTTTGTTGTTTTTCAATGTTACTCTATGACGAAAACTTTGCGCTGTCGTTGCATGCACTTCCTGAGCATCTGGCGTTTTACTTTTTGATACTCTTCCTGCTTAACTGATTTCAGCAAACTACGGCAGTGACGAAACTGCCCCAGATGTCGTACAAGTTCTGCCTTTTTCAAAAGAGATTCCGGATCATTGGTGTGAATCATTGAGATGAGGATGAGGATATTTTGTTTCCAGATGGCTTTGTCGGAATTTTCGGGGAAGAGGGGTTTATTCATCCTGACCCTGTCGTTGAAAAGCCACCATATTTTGGTGCGGATATACTCCTCCTCTTCAGCGCTTAATTCTTCTGTTGAGTTCAGAAATTTTACATAGTCATACAATTCCGGTTGTTGAAGGTCGGGTAAGTCGTCAAAATCTGTATTTTCATCAGAATTGGGTTCTTCCAGTTTGAAGACTTTATGGCAGGAAGTACATTTTCCGAATACTTTGAAATCAGGGTACATGGATCCCTGAACAAATCCGTCGGAATAGAAAGTGGCGCCAATGGTGTTGCCACTCATGGCCTGATAATAGCGATGTTTTGTTGCGCAGTGCGGGCAGGTTGTAATTTCAGGAGTTATTAACATTTGGCAGTGTTTTGCACAAAGGTAAAAAACTCTTGATTACCATCGTGTTTAAAAAATAATTTGGTTTATAAGATAAACTACTTTATATTTGCAAAGTTAATCATTAAAACTGGAATGCTATGAATGAGAATTTAACACCAAAAGAGAGTCTGGAGATAATCTCCGGCATGATAAAAAATCGAAAAACACACCTGAAATCAAATGGCTTTATGATTCTGTTCTGGGGTTGGCTGGTTATTGCCGCTGCTACAGGACAGATTATCCTCATGCTGCTTGAATTGTATAATATATGCTGGACACCATGGCTGCTCACGCTTGCAGGAGGTGTCTTTGCTGTTTTTTACGGACGACGTTGTAAAGAAAAGCGCAGTGAGCAATCTCATCTCGACGTGATTTCAGGCACTGTGTGGTTACTGTTTGCTTTAAATGCCTTGATCCTTGGATTTGTCTTTTTACCGCTCGTACTTGGGGTAAAGTATATGGGAATTGTCTTGATTCTGTTAGGCGTGGCTTCTGTAATTGAAGGCGTTGTTAGTCAGTTTCGTCCTTCTGTAATAGGTGGTATTATTTCAAATGTGCTGGGTTTTGTGAACCTGTTATTGATCTTTTTCTTTAAAGATGATCCAATGCTTTGGATTTATACCTTTGTGCTTCTGATCATTGGAATATTAGTTACCAATATTATTCCCGGATACATTATCAGAAAGCGATATCATGAATAGTTTTAAGGATCTTGACCCCATATTGCATTCACAACTGAGGCTTGCCGTAATGTCGTTGCTTGTAAAAGAGCGTAACAGCGATTTTACATCAATAAAAAATGCTACCGGTGCCACTGCCGGCAACCTTAGTGTGCAGATAAAGAAACTTGAAGAGGCAAAATACGTGAAAGTGACCAAGTCGTTCAGCAACAACTATCCTCTTACTATGATAGAAATTACTTCTGCCGGCCTGGATGCTTTTGAGAAGTATGTTGAGGCTTTGAAAACGTATTTGTAACATCGATGCATGCATCGACGATACGCACGCACACAAAAAATCCCGGCGAATAACACCGGGAAAACAGGTAGGAAACCAATATGACACAAAGGGCCCTAACCGTGGAGACAAGGCAGTTCTTTATAAAAGCTTCTGCCTTGTCTCTGCGGTTTTCATTCCGAAAAGTAGGTACATAATTCGTCTGCTACGTCTTGTGATACTTCGCAGAGAAATACCGAATTATCGAAAAGGAAAAGGCGCTTGCGTGGCATTTTAACAGAAAGATCTGTGGCGATGTGCATGTCGGTGTAATCTTCATAGCATACCAGTGAGAGAGAGCCTCTTTTTTCTTTCACTTCCATAAAGGCTTCATTAATATTCTCCTCCTGAATGGATATCTTCTGGTAGAGCTTTCCATTGTTGAAATAGGCATCTACCATACTGTATTGAAAGATTGTTGGTGTGATATCACCGGGCAGATAGGCTTTCATCTTAAGTACGCCGTCGATAATTTTTTCACAATAAATTTTTTTGTTTCCGGATTTGATGTAGGGGCGGGGTTTATTTGCCAGTGCCGTTATTGAGAATCCGGTGATGAGCAGGATGAGCAGGAATTTTTTCATAGCGATGATTGTTTAAATGATTGATGTTTTGATTCTCAAGTTGTTTGTTTCTGAAGTAAAAACGCTAAAACGGTGCCTGTGTTACATAATATATTGTTAATCAGTGTTAAAGAACGTTAAGTGCAATCGTTTGCGGTGTGTGAGCGCAAGAAAGCTCCGGCGGAGATGCCGGAGCTGACGCAAGGTAATTTAACACGATACGAAAGGATCTACTCCGAAAAATATTGCATGATGTTTTCTGCTATATCGTCGTAGACTTCTATGAGAAAGTTATCTTTGTCAAAAAGATATAAGGTGCTGAACTCGCCGCCCGGAATAACTTCGTTACTGTCGAGGCTTAACATTGTTGGCTCATAAAAACTGTATTTTACCAGTCGAAGATTGCCTTTTGAGGCCACTACTTCCATGAACATGTTACTGATGTTTTCCTCTTCAATGGTGTAACGCTGATAATATTTTCCATTGTTGTAGAATTCCGATACATCGGCAAGACTCATTTTTACTGTTTCTTTGTTGTCGAATTTCAGTTTGAAGCCATTGAACTGCTCTACAAGTTTATCGCAGAAAAAGACTTCACCGTTTGAAATTACATAAGGTTTGTTTGGTGTGATTGCCATCATCGTGAATCCGATGAGCATGAAGCTGATTACTAAAGCTATTTTTTTCATTTTTAATCCTCCGTATTTATTTATCTAACTAAAACTAAATTTTTATAAAAATAATTGTTAACAATATTTCAAATTTACATATAATTCTCCCTTTTGGATGATATCCAATTTTTGCAATAATTTATAAATCAGATTTTTAACTTCGAACATGTGAGCCGAAATGCTCACTTCCATTCTCTCTGTGCAACAGTACAATGACGGTGCTACTTTTATTTTGTTACAATCGAAAATGTTAAAAGTGATTTTTTCCACAAATTTTAGCTCAGAATCATGAAAATACGCTTCATAATAACACTTTTATTTGGCAATATGTTGCTGTAAAACAATTGTTTACATAATGATACAATGATAATTGTTAATGAGTCTTAATGAATGTTAATTTCGTGATATACTGTTCATAACTTCTGTTTTACTACATTTGCAAAAGAAATTCACAAAGCATTAATATGAAGAAAATCAGTTTTTTCGCCCTTGCAATGATCTTGCTTGCGGGGTGCGTACAAAAGAAAGAGACTATGACGAATCCGTTTTTTCAACCTTTTGATACCCCATACGGAGTTCCGGCATTTGATAAAATTCAGACTGCCGACTATATGCCTGCCTTTGAAAAGGGTATGCAGCAACAGAATGAGCAGATTGATGCGATAGTTAAAAACTCTGAGGCTCCGACCTTTGACAATACTATTGCCGCAATGGATTACAGTGGAGATATCCTCAATCGTGTGAGTGATGTATTCTATAATATGACTGAATGCAACACCAACGATGAGTTACAGGCAATTGCCAGGGAAATTGCTCCCAGGCTTTCCAAACACAGTGATGATATTTACCTCAATGAAGCCCTTTTTGAGCGTGTGAATGCGGTTTACCAGAATCGTGAAAATGAGGCGCTGAATACTGAGCAGAAAATGCTTCTCGATAAAATTTACAAGCGCTTTGTAAATGGTGGAGCTAATCTGCCTGTTGATAAAAAGGACCGTTTCCGGGAAATCAATGAACATCTTTCACTGCTGTCTCTCGAATTTGGCGAGAACCTCCTGAATGAAACCAACAACTATACATTGGTTATTACTGACGAAGCTGACCTTGCCGGACTCCCGCAATGGGTTATTGATGGTGCTGCGGCTGAAGCTGCTTCACGTGAACTTGAAAACAGCTGGGTATTTACACTTCAAAAGCCATCATGGATTCCGTTTTTACAGTATTCCGAGAACAGGGAACTCAGGAAAGAACTACTTCTTGCATATGCGCAGCGTGGTGATAATGATAATGAATACGACAACAAGAAAATTGCCATGGATATGGTAAATCTTCGTGTTGAAAAGGCAAATATGCTGGGTTATGAGACCTGGGCTGATTATAAGCTCTCCGACCGTATGGCCGAGAATCCTCAGCAGGTTTATGATCTTCTTGACGACATTATGAGTAAGGCACTTCCTGTGGCTGAGAAAGAGATGCGTGATATGCAGAAGATGATTGACAATGATGGTGACGGGTTCAAACTGGAAGCCTGGGACTGGTGGCATTACGCTGAAAAGGTAAAGGCGCAGAAGTTTGCTTTTAACGATGAAGCTTTGAAACCCTATTTCTCGCTCGAGAATGTTTTATATAAAGGTGTGTTTGGTGTGACCAACAAACTTTGGGGATTAAAATATGTGGAGCGTCATGACCTGCCGGTATATCACGAAGAGGTAAAGGTTTTTGAAGTACAGGAGTCGGATGGTTCGCTGATTGGTATTTTGTATATGGATTTCTTTCCGCGCGACAGCAAGCGTGGTGGTGCATGGATGACCAGTTTCCGCAAGCAGATGAAAACTCCGGAAGGGGAGAACGTGTTGCCTGTGATACAGGTGGTTACTAACTTCACCAAGCCAACAGGTGATGCTCCGGCACTGCTCAGCCTTGATGAGACCTTAACATTATTCCATGAATTTGGTCATGCGCTGCACGGACTTTTAAGTGAGTGTACCTATCATGGTGTTAGTGGCACAGCTGTTCCGCGGGATTTTGTGGAACTGCCTTCGCAGATACTCGAAAACTGGGCTGCAGAGCCTGAAGTGCTGGATATGTATGCCTTCCATTACGAAACCGGTGAGACAATACCTGCCGTGCTCGTCGAGAAGATGAAGAAAAGCGGTACCTTTAATCAGGGTTTTGCCGTTGTTGAGTTTATGTCTGCTGCCTTACTGGATATGGATTTCCACACATTAAAGGAGAAGACCGATCTGGGTGCAGATACCTTTGAGCAGCAGGTGATGCAACGTATAAATATGATGCCTGAGATTATCGTCAGGTATCGTCCGACCTATTTTGCACATATCTTCAGTGGTGGATACTCTGCCGGATATTACAGTTACACCTGGGCTGAGGTGCTGGATGCTGATGCTTTTGAAGCGTTCAAAGAGAATGGATTGTTCGATCAGGCAACAGCAAAAGCTTTCCGTGACAATGTCCTTTCACAGGGTGGTTCTGATGATGCCATGAAGCTGTACAAGCAGTTCCGCGGTCAGGATCCAACTGCTGATGCGATGATGAAGCGGAAGGGATTACAATAGGATTAATATTTGTGATATTGTTGAGGTATGATATGCCGAATGTCATTGTAGAGACATGATTAATCGTGTCTCTACAGTTTTTTGCTTTGTACCTCATCCCTTTCTTCCTTTTACGAAGAAATAGAGGTTGTGGTATTGCTTCTTCATCTTTTTATAATATAAAAGAACTTTGAGTTGAGGATGTCTATGTACTACCTTTGTTTCCAAATGATTTTTAAAATGAAACGTTCGATATTTATATTATTTCTTGGAATAATACTAGCTTCGATTTTGTCCTCCTGTGGCGGCTATACAAAGCTCGCTGTACT
>PKSY01000157.1:59113-60469 GCA_002869405.1 Marinilabiliales bacterium | reverse complement strand
CTCCATCGAAAGATTGAGTGAGTATTTATACCTGGGTAGAATATCGTTATAACTTTTTAGTAAATTTGAACATAGATTATCAACATCAACAACCGAATCGTTATTAGAGTAAATATCAACAATCCCGTCAATTTTATTGAAATTACTTTTAACTGATTCTTCAGTAATGTTTTTTAATAAGGAATAAATGCTTTCATTATTTCCTCTTCTTAAAAAGTCAAGAAAATCATTATCTTTTTTAAGTATAGGAAAATTTACGGTGTATGTATCAGAGCTATTTACATTATCGTTAATACTTGCAGTTTTATCAAGCAAATCAATTTCCTCAGAAAAAATTTTGAGATTCTCTTTTCTGAATTCATCATTATTATTACGTATTTCTTTTTGATTTTTACTATTAATCACTACAGGATAGTTATTAATTAAACTATGCAATTCGCTTGAATCCTTAGTGATATTATTTATTTGTTCATCATTAAGATTTCGAAAATTGAATTCCACATCATTTGTTAATCCAGACAGGTCAACAAGTGCTGAATTGTCTTGCAGTTTTGAATGATAAAAGGGAATGTTAAATATTCCAACATTATTCAAACTTGTATTAATTTTCAGAGTAAGAAATATTATGAAGAACATCATTGCTCCAATTGCACCTATAATCATCAAACTGTAATATACTGTTTTAAGATCGCTGTATTTATCTGATGTTATTAGAATTATTAACCCTGAAGCAAAAAGTATGCTAAAGAAAATTGCCAGATTTAACCATAATTTTGATTTCGAACTAAACTTTCTAATTTTTTCATTAAATACATGAAAAAAAAGTTTTTCAAAATCAGAGTTATTGCAGTTTAGGCCTGATATAAAATTTGTTTTTTCAATACGTTAAAAATTTATTTCGTTAATAGCATAATTAAAATCTTCAATGGTTATTAATGTTAATTCATTCTCATTTACTCTTATAAATTTTGACAGCCTTATAGCTTGATATTTAATCATAAGTTCAAAAATATTTCTAATGAATCTGCCATTGCTAAAATTCTTTATATCATTACTAAGAATTTTGGAGAGATATTCTGAAATCTTTGGCAGCAGCATATCATCCAGTTTGTAGTCATTTTTAAGACAGAATAGTTCAAGTAACTCCATTAACTCTTCCGTTGTATAATTATTGAACTTAAAGTATCTTGTAAACCTGGATTTAAGTCCAGGATTAGAATTTATAAAAACATTCATCTCCTCTTCATATCCTGCAACAATAACAATGAATTCATTCCGATTGTCCTCCATCCTTTTTAATAAAGTGTCAATAGCCTCCTGTCCATAATCTTGTGAGTTACTATTTTCTCTTTTAAT